>JAFLUV010000028.1 GCA_022508635.1 Prevotellaceae bacterium | reverse complement strand
CTCGCTGATGTTCGCATACACCGAAGGCTCGTAGACCGTCAGCCGTTCGCAGGCATTGGCGGCATCGACGTCGCCCTCCTCCCATTTGGTGTGGGCCGTGTAGCCGCCCAAAGTGAGTGCCAGTTCTGGCGCAGGAACGGAAAATGTATCCTCGTTGATTTTCGTCTCCTTCGTACCGCCTTGACCGTCGTCAGAGACAATGTAGTACACGGCCTTGTATTCGCCCTCGGGCAGGTACGGCCATTCGGCAGACGAGGTGTAGGCCGACGTCAGCGCACCCGTATCCGTCAGGTCGCGCACCGTTTCGTCCTCAGCATTGGTAATCACGGCACGCCACGTCAGACCCGGATAGGCATTGTTGAACGTGAGGTCGGTGCCTGCCAGCTCGCTCTTCTCGTCGTAGCGGTGCATGGCAGTCACACGCGGCTTGGGAAGCCATGCCAGGGGAATCGTCTCGTCCAAGGTGAGTTCTTCCATCTCCACCTTGCTGATGTTCACCGTCAGGTCATTCTCGGGGGCGGGCATCGTCAGCGTCACGATGGCATGGTCGCCGGCGTTCAGTACGTCGGGGAATATGTTTTTACCGTCTGTCGTCTCGTTGGGCAGCGGCTGCGAGAAGGGCGTGCCGTCCGTCAGATGTCCGCGGAAACTAAGGGTCACATGGGAGCCGGCACGTACATAGATGCTCAGCCGTGGCGCGTCGCCCGTAATGCCCATGCTGTAATTGTCGATACTGACATATAGACCATAGTCGCTGAAATAGCGGTCGAAACGCTTTGTTTCTTCCTCATCTTTGCCGAAATTTGCCGAGACAAGCGCATTGCCGACCTTGCAGTTGATTTGGGCCTCAACCGTCTCGTCCTTGCTGACTTCCGCCTTGGAAGTACCTGTATAATAAGGCGTATCGTACCCCATGAGCCGATTGTCGCCGTACTCGGCCGTCACGGTATATTCGCCCACAGGAACAGTCAGGCTCATCTTCGTATCGCTTTCTCCGGTGCGGAAAGGTCCGTCATAGAGCGCACGGCCGCTCTCGTTCACGACGGAAATATGAAAGTCTGCCGCTAAAGGCTTGCCCAAGCCGGCAGGCGTCGTGCGTGTGACGGCCGTCACGATGTTGTCAAACGACAGGCAGAGCCGTCCGCCCTCACCGGTTGGCTGGAAATCCGTCTCGCTCACGCAGGCCGCTACGAACGGCACGAACAGGAGCCACGACAAGGTGCGGAACAGGTATTTATTCATAGAGTAGTTCAATGTTGTCAAGTTGCAGGAGCGATGCGTCGCCTCCCGTGAAATAGTCGCCGTACTTGCTGCTGCTGGCCACGACAATCACATAGCGAGGCCGGCGGTTGCGCACACGGTAGTTCAGTGTCAGCGTCTCCGTGGTCCAGACAGATACATTCTCGCCTTTCGTCAGCGAGGCGTATGCAATCAGGTGCGGGTCATTGAAGTCAAACAGATGCAGCTCACTGGGTCGCGTGCGGATGAGGTAGGGACATTCCACGCCTTCGAACGTCACCGGTTCCCAATCGCCGAGAGCAATGTAGACATTGCACGAGTCGGGCTTTCCCTTCAGCCCTTCGTATAGCTCCCGAGTGATATAGTTCCCATAGTTTTCCTTCCAGTCGCCGCCTGTACGATTGATGGTAGAAGTCTGGTATTTGTAGTCAAAGCGCATCTTGGTCGGGAAGGAAGTAAAGGGTCGGCCAAAGGAGAGAATACCGTTTGTCCCGTCCGTCTTTACATATTGCCCTGTGAAGATATTGCCGGCAGCGAACTTGATGACGATATATTTTGACTGCAAGTTGGCATAGCGCCGGCCGCCCTCGTCCACGTAGGTACTGTTGCTTGCGCCTACCGTCGTGGCACCATGGTTGCCTGTGTCCCAATACTGAGGCTGTCCTTCTCCCCAAGGCTGATACAAGGCACGGTTACCCGTCCCCGATATGCTCCACTCGTCAAAACTGCTGTTCTCCAGCTGCTCATTGCCTGCCGTGGTGAAAGTCTGTACGGCGGTGACAGACGAGCCGGCCGTCACGCGATATTCGTAAGTGGTGTTTGGACGGAGTCCTGTCGGTTCGGCTTCAAAGTTTCGGCTACTTACCTTTACTTGATTGGGATTGACCCGGATCCAGTCTGCTGCCCCGGTTGCCTCGCGGAATTCCACCACGGGAGTCGTACCCACGGGGACGGTTCCTGTAATCAGAGCCGACACGCTATATCCGAAAGCCGTAGCCGTGGCTTCCTCCTTTGCATCTGTGGTATAGACAAACACATGCCATGTCTCTGCAATCCCTGTATTGGCAGGAGTAACGGTAAAGTTGCGGGAGCGGCTGAAATCAAAAGTCGAGGCTTCCGTCGGGTCGGGAAGTACCTTTCCATGCTGTCCGCCAAGCGTAAACTTGCGTACGGCAAGGGCACCGAGTTTCTGCGTAGAAGCGACATAGGCAATCATGCTGCGATTTATCGGGTCGATAACAGCATCGCCCACTTGTCCGTCAATTTGCACCTCGCGCAGTATTACCTGGCTGACGTGAATCGTCCATTCGTAATTCTGATAGGTAGTGAGCGTACAAGTCAGGCTGCCGCGAGAACAATCAAGTACTTCGCCTGCTACAAAACCGCCTTTTGCATCATTGCTCACACCGAAGCGAAGCAGGCGCAGGCGGCTGAGATTGACCGTATCGCTCACGTGAACATCTATGGTACGGGCAACTTTATCTATACGAGCCTCGGCAAAGCCATCGTCCGTTTCATTGCATTGCCCCTCTACTTCAAAGGATGTTATTTGTGCCTCAACTATAGGGTAGGGAATATCATCGCGAATGGCGCAAGAGGAGAGGATGAATACGGCTACAAGAATTAGCCAGGAATCAGTATGGATTAACGCTCGATTCATCATTCAAAGGTTAGAGATAGAAAGTCAGACCAAGGCTGATACTTAAGAAATTGAACTTAAAGTTTGCACCGCCGCTTTCGCTACGTCCCTTTTCCTCACGGTTGGTGTGCTGATCTTTCCAGCGATACTTCAGTCCCATCACGCCGATGCTGGCCTCAGCCGCAAGGAAGTCGGTGACGAAAGCTGCCACTCCCGGACAAAAAGTGAGTTGCAGGGAATGGCTGCGGGCAAAGCTTCCTTCGTATTCCATGCCACTACCCGTAGTATTCTTTTCGCGAGAATAGGCATAGCTGGCTCGTATTTCGCCAAAGAATCCAAATATATTGCTCTTGCCCAGCGACTGGTAGGTGCGTACAAAGGTCGATACAGTGTGAGTATGAGCCAAATAGTACAGGTCGTCCAGACTAATGTTGAAATCCTCACCAAGGTTCAGGTCAAGATTGCCTAAGAAAAGATAGTTACGGTTGTAATTGTAACGTCCGCCAATAGCGATGTTGTTTGCCACGAAGTATCCGAAATAGGGACTGGCACTGATTGTGCGTCCCTCGAATTCGATATTCTTCAGGACAAGCAGATTAATATTGTCCGTATCCCACTCTTGGAAGTTAAGCGTTCCGCCCAGCAACCATTCTCCTTTGGGAATAAAAGTTGCTTTCAGCAATTCACGCGGTACGCGCTTTATCCTGCGCTTTTCCTGCAATCGATCCCAAATACGCTCGGCTCCTGTCCGGTTCTTGTCCGGCTCATATATCCCCCCGTCGCGTTCTGCCAAAGCCTTCTGTACGCCGAGTTGTACGGCACGGGCAATGATAGAATCAAGAGCTTGGCTGGAATACAATGTCGTGCGGGAATCGGATCCGGGCATATTAGGCACAGGCATCACACGCACAGGCTGCCTGCCTAAAGCATCTCCGGGAAGAGGCATTGGCATAGTCTGTGGTTTATTGGCATTCGCCATAATAGTGTCCAGACGTTCCACTATTACCGTGTCTCCCGTAGATACCACTACAGTATCCTTACGAATCACCACGTTGCCGCCAATAGTCTGCGCACAGAATGTTGCCGGCATTGCTGCCAGCAACATCCCGAGAAGAATTATACTTCGTGTTCTTATCATTATCTACTGATTCTCAATAAACTAATTCAAAGTCATCGAGGTAGAGCGTACTACCACTATCATTGTTTCCAGCACCATGGAAATAGTCACCATACTTACTGGATGAGCAAACAATAAGCAAATAAGAAGGTTTCGTCGTTGTATTGAAATAGTGCAAGGGAATATCAAATTCCGTCCAATCGGACTGTGTCTCCTTTACTGTCTTTTCGCCATAAGCGATGACACGGCTATCTGTACCATCATACTTCGGGAATGTTTCCTCTATTTTCGTATTGTCAACATGCAATTGCTCTGTGAGCAAGGTACAATATATCTGACAATGGTCGAGTTCTCCGCTTTTGGGAGCATCAGCTGGAGCATTGCTACTAACCCTGTTCACACTTTGCGGCTGATACATCATAAAGCCTTTCAGTGATCTCGGGCGTGAAGTGAAAGGAACACCCCAATCCAATTTGGCACCGTTTGTTCCAACCAGACCTGCAAAATTGCCGGTATAGATACTGGCTGCGGCAAACTTGATAACAATATATTTGGATTGCAGTTTTGCAGAATAATTTCCACCATGCTTAATGGTCTCCTCTGCGGTCGTCACATTACCACCGAAACTTGCAGAACCGGGATTAGACGAAGACCAATACTTTACACTTGCAGATTCTGTAGGATAAGAGGCCTTGCCCTCATCATGCCAAAGCTCAAATCCGCCATTATAAAGCGCTTCACCCGTTACCGTAAAGGATTGTGTATTACTTTCGAGCGAATTTTCAGGATCATTGTGATAGAACTGATATTCATAGGTAGTGCCGAAAACAACATCCATAAATTTATAACTAAAGTTCACACCTTCCTCAAGATCCTCTACTATTAAATCATCATTTTCCACAACCGTCCATTCGTTTGCATTCTTCAAACGATAACGAAGTACGACCTTCTCTTTCTCCATATTGTCCCCCATGCCAAAGCCCGTGAGCAACGCATAGTTTCGTTCTATAAAATTATCTTTGAAATCAGGTGTCAAATCTGTGACGGGCTTGGCTTCAAGAAGAATACCACTCTCTTGGGGAAGCTCTACATTATAGATATAAGAGTTCGACGCATCGTCTATTACAACTTCTACCCTGCCTTGTGTACCGCTTTCAGCCACTTTATAGTTGATTATGCAGTGTTGACGAGCTTGAACATCCGTAATCTCATTGTCCTGTCCATGCCAGTCCCCACCTTTATTTTTCACGGATACATGTACTTTCAAGTTACCTACAGGGAAATAGGCCGATCCTCTGTCCTCCCCCATTGTAAACAGTATTGGACTCTCAGAAGTGGCTGGGTCACCTGCAGAAATTACTGAAGCTTGGGCTTCGGTAAAATTATCCTTAAAACTTTTGTCCCAGTTGATTGTCACTTTGACGTTTGCCTGCGTGCAGGTCAAAGAGGCCTCTTGCAAGGTTCGACTCTTAACTTCCACCGTGGTTTCACCATGGTAGAAAGGCACGCCAAAACCGGAACCGGAGCCATCCCAGTTGGCAGATTGCGCCGTAATTGTATATGTACCAGCTTCAAGCGTAATGTTACCCTGCATATTACTGTTAGAGAATACACCATTTTCATAATCACTCTCCAACACTATGGTCGCTCCTCTTTTGAGAACAACATGTAATTTCTTGGGCACATAGTCCTCGGGGGCTACTGTACGAGTATTCGTAGAAACCAAGGTAGTCAGTTCCAATTTCAAATAGCCGACTTCTCCTGCCTTGTCAAAATCGTTGCTGCAAGATACAGCAAACAAAGCTACAAGGAATATGAATAATATCGAATATATCTTTTTCATTTCTATTCTAAATTATTTGATTTATTGAACCGTAACAACCACCATACCTGATTTACTATTTCCCGTCATATCCACAACGGTTAATGTAAAAGTATGTACACCCTCCATAACCGAAAGCAGGGTAAAGAAATTACCAATAGGGAACGTATAATCCTTGTCACCTTGGTTAGGTACTTCCAACTCTTGTCCTAACTCAGAAAAAAGCCTTACAAGTTCTTGATTGCCTACTATTTCCGTTCCTGATAGAAAATCCACTCCATCATAGTTTTCAGCTAATGCTTCAACTGAATTCAACATATCTTGACTTGTTGATTCGATTTTCACAACAATACTCTTTAATCCTTCTTCGGCAGCGATATATGTATTACCCAATCTCGGATCTATACCATCTGCATTAAATAAAGGAATCTCTATCGGCTGAGGAAGGTTCAGTGTTATTTCACCTTCCCCTGGCTTTGGATCATCATCATCGCCATTGCCGGGATCATTGTTATCGCCAGAGCCAAATCCACCTTTGTCCGTTACCTCCAAATCGATCGTTTCGTTGGTTTCTTCAAAGGTTACGGTAGCACTTACGGTAACTCCCGTTATATTACCCTTCGTATCTTCCACTGCCATAAAATTGAGCACAATGGCATCACCTCCTGCGAAATAGGTTCTGTCATCATCATAATGCGTTTCTGTACTGGTTGGATCTTGCTTGGAGATAGCCGTGGCATAAGCCACGTTATCACCATTCTTCGTCACAGCACGGAAATTCAGTATTAGTTTTTCTACTTGGTCTTCCTCCTTGAACCACCAATAAACGGGCTCGGGGAAATTACCATTTGTTTGAGTGAACGAAAGAGCCATATCGCTGCCGTCGTTCAAAGTAATTGTCCATTCCTTGAAAGCTGTAAGGAACTTACCGTCATAGGTCACGGTAATTTTGCTGTTCTGCATTTTGCACACAACCTTTACATCTGTGGTCAATCCTGATAGGATTTCCATATCTTTTGTGCCGAAATAATAAGGAGACGTCATTTTTTTCTCAATTTCGCCAGGCGTGTGAGATTCTACGACATAATTGCCTACGGGAAGCACTTCGGACTCAGGCACATCGGCCACTGTCCTATAGTATTTCACTTCTTCACCCGCCACATTATAGACCGTGACGGGATAATTGGTCACTGGCGATTCAGCACGGGTAGCCTGGGGTTCCAATAAGGATACATCAAGAGCCATCCGCCCCGTTCCGGTCTTTTCTATACCGTCTCCGAGAGTCTCGCTTACACACGAGGATAAACCCGTAGCAGCGATTGCACTAATAAGAAGAATATATTTGTTCAGTTTCATCTTTTGGTCTATTTATTAGGTTTATGTTTCTTCGTGATCGATTTAGTAAATCCATGTCGTGGGAACCTCCCAATCATAAGTCTTATCAATGGTGCTGTCATCAATCGTGATGGTGATATCAAGGGCACCATCCTCACTCGGTATATAATTGGGTTTGAGCGTTAGTTTCTGGGCATGGTTGCGCTGAAGCCGGAATGAGCCTTCAATCTTGCCCGTTGTCGTCTTTTCTCCATTGCTGTTGATATGAGCATAGTCATCTTTCACGGTCAAGTCGATGGTATATTTCACCGTCTCGCCGGCCTTGTCCAAAGCAATATACCAAGGTTCAGTCTCACCCTTTTTCCATTCGATTGTCTTGGAACCAAGTTGTTTCGTACCGCTGAAAGTTACGTTATAGCTATTATAATAGGTATCCATCGAACTATCAAAAGCCACCATCAATTTACCGCAAGTAGGTATGCAATTTACCGTAACCATCGGATGATCTTCTCCGGACTTGATGGTAAAATTCTTTTCACCTTCTACGAGGAACTCGTCGCGGGAGGCATCGTGTTCCTTACCGAACCATGCCTTCACCTCATATTCGCCGATGGGCACACGACGGGGCAAATAAGTATTCAAATCAGCAGCTTTGCATTCAAAGACGAGGGATTTGTTTGAAGCCTGAATGAGCTGTACGGTATAGTTGTCTGTATTGCGATAAATGTCTTCATTCAAGGCACGCGTATCAGATGTAAAAGGTACATCAGATTTAAGGTTGAACATGAGCCATCCCGTAGCTTGGTCTGTACTGCCTGGGGCAAGTCCACTTACATCTTCAGAGACACACGAGGCAGCAAGCATCGCGGTTGCCAGCATCGTGCAAATTAATGTTTTTCCCTTTTTCATATATTGTCGTTTTATTTGTTTTTACAGCTTAACTGTGTTTCTTCACGCTGCAAATTTCATGAAAAATGTACAAATGCCAAAGCATTTTAGGTACAAAATGAGGATTTTACCGATATTTCCTATTGTTTTTTGCTATCAAAAGCAAGAAATGATTCTTATGGATGATAGAGTCAGCAGAGACGAAGGACTGCATGTCTCTGCAAAAAAGTTTTCTTTGTTAATAATAGAATGCCTGAATTATGCTTGGATATTTTTTTCATTGCCTGTTTATTCCTGTTTGTTTCTGCCGGTGGATACTGAGACGTATCGTTTCTTGCCGCCGATGATGTATATGCCAGAGGTGGTGATGCGGTTGATACGGATGCCGCTGAGGGTATAGACGGGTTCTTCCTTCAGAGCTTCGAGGGGAGCGTCTATGCCATCTGCATCACTGTACACGGTAACCATGACGGTGGCTTGCATGTCTGAGGTATCCATCGCCTTTGCGGTAATGGTTGCCGTGCCTGCGGCTATTGCTGAGATGACACCGTCCTGAACGGTTGCGACGCTGGCGTCGGACGTCAGCCAGTTGAGCCTCTTGTCTGTTGCTGTCTCGGGCAGGATGATGACGCTTAGGGTGGTATCGGTTCCGGCAACCATGTCTATGTCCGTCGGGCTGAGGAGTATGGAGGAGACGTTTGTCTTGGCAAGCGTGATGTCATAGACGGTATCTTCGGGGCGGTGCGTGATGCCGTCGGCCGTGACGAAGCATTGTCCTTGTATGCTGAGGGTGCCTTCCGTGAAGTCGTTTGCGCCTACTAACGTGAAGGTTAGGGCTGTACCTGTGGTGGCGAGGAGGTTCTCGTTTCCGTTTGCATAGACGATGACGTGCACGCCGTTGTCCATGGGGAGGAGGCCGGCGACGTGCGACGTGCTGTTGAGCTTTGTGCTGAATGCTACGCTGGCATCCTGTACGGAGAGGCCTTGTGAGAGGACGATGTCGGCTTCGTATGCTGTGACGGGCCGGCTTGTCTTTGCCCATACGGTTACCTTGCGTGTGCCGCCTGCCTTCACGGTTGCGTTGCTCGAGTAGAGGGTTGCGGTATATGCTTCTGTGCCGGGCGATGTGCCGCTGAGGATGCGGCGGATGGTCACTATGTCTGCTACGTCGATACTGCCGTCGAGGTTGGCGTCCGCGTTTACTTCCTTGAAGCCTTGCGGCGTGTCGCCCGTGAGGTAGGATGCGAGCCAGAGGGCATCGTTCTCTTCGAGGATGCCGTTGCCGTCTACGTCGCCTGCGAGGTAGGTGATGTTGTAGTAGGTGCCGTCGTCTGCCTTGAGGACGATGCGGTGCGTTTTGTCGAGGAGGGGACGTGCGTCTTCGCCGATGGTCTGGTACCAGACTGGATCCATGGTCTTGCCGTCGTTGAGCTGGTAGGTAAGTTTTCCGCTTTCGACGTCTTCCTGCGTACTGCGTGTCACTTGTGCGCCGAAGGTGCTGTAGCAGTTCTGTATGGTGCCGCCGCCGCGATAGAAGTCGTTGCGGTAGTTGTAGCCTTGGACGCTGCCTATGTTGTAGCAGTTCTGCATGGTGAGGGTGGTGCCTCCCCATCCGCAGATGGCTGCGCTCTCGGCGTTGCCTGTGATGTCGCCTGTGTTGTAGCAGTCGGTGATGCGGAAGGTGGCTGTGGAGCCTTTGTTGCATCCGATGATGCCGGCGGCGTTGACTCCGGCGGCGCTGACGGCGGCTTCGTTGCCGACGCACGAGACGGTGATGTGTCCGATGCCGTCGGAGCCTCCGATGAGTCCGACGTAGTTGTTTCCGGTGATGGTGCAGGTGCTGTCGAGGATGAGGTTGGTGATGGTTGCTCCTCCGCCTATTGTGCCGAAGAGTCCGGTGAAGTCTCCGCCTGAGACGTGGAGGTTCTTTATGCGGTGGCCTTGTCCGTCGAAGATTCCGCGGAAGGTCTTGGGCGAGGTGCCGATGGGGAGGAACTGGCTGCTGTAGCCTTGCATGTCGATGTCTGCCTCAAGGTAGCCGTGGCTGTACTGTGCTCCGCTGCGGACGGCGTTGCTGAATTCTATGAGTTGCTCGGGCGTATATATATAATATGTGGAGTCGGAGTAGATGATGCCGCCCTGGATGCCGAGATAGTCGTCGATCCATTGCAGGCGGGTGGGGATGTAGTTGCGGAGGACGTTGACTTCTGCCTCGAACGAGCCGAGGGCGGAGACGTTCTGGTGTACGACGCTGTTGAGTATGGGCCAGCGGATGAAGTTGAGCCGCTGCGAGGCGTCTATGGCGCCGGCCATGCTGTCGACGTAGGCGACGAGGCTTTTTTCGTCGAGGAGTCCTTCCTTGCGGTTGTCCTGCCAGAGCTGGCGGAGCTGGGCTGTTGCTGCGTCGTCGCCGAGGATGCGGTTGACGAAGGTGCGCATGTTGCCGGCGGCGCTTCCGTCGCGATAGGCCCAGTTGCTGCGGCCGTTGACGGGGTAGATGCGGTTGTCGTTGTCGAAGGCGAGGTCGAAGTCCCAGCATGGCGATACGTGGAACTGCTCTTCCTCGCGGTCTTTGTACATGTAGGTGCTCCAGTATGTGTCCATGTTGCCGGAGAACTCTCCGGTGATGAAGTGCTTGAGGAAGGACTCGACGTCGAGGTAGCGGCGGTAGCCGTTCTCCGGGTCGGTGTAGTTGGAGGCGAATACGGCCGACTCCATGAGGTTGAAGTAGTTTTTGATGTAGTTGTGCTGCTGGGTGGTGATGTCGTCGTCCGAGGGGTGCTTGATGGTTACGGGGTTGCCGTGGTTGCTGGTGAACCAGCTGGACTCCTCGTGTGCGTATGCGTCGACTTCGAGGAGGTATCCTCCGGTGATCCATGGCTCTTCGTTGTCGGTGGGTTCCATTTCGGTGATGGGGACGCGTGCCTTGTCGATGGTTATCTGGTCGCAGAGCTGGTAGCAGCCTTTGTACTCTCCGTTCATGATGACGTCGACGGGCTGGCACCATGGTGTGTAGAGCGACTGCAGGCGTCGGCTCACTTCGAAGGCGAGGCAGTTGCGCAGGAGGGTCTTGTCGCCGTAGTTGTTGATGAGTGTCCATTTCTTGGCCTTTGCGGGGCTTTCCTGGGGCGAGTCCTTGAGCATGCGGTGGCTGCCGTCGGCGAACTTGATGCGCCAGGGTTTCTTGGGGAAGCCCCATGAGGCGTTGCCGCGTCCGCGTGCGGTGATGGGGTGCTCTTGTATGCGTGTGCCGCCGTCGTAGGTGATGGTGATGTTGGAGGGCATTTCGTTGACTTTGTCCCTGGGGTCGTAGCCGGCGTAGGTGTGGATGCTGACGGTGGGGAGGTTGGTGACTTGGTACCAGACGGAGTCCTTGCCTTCGCCCTCGTATCCGTGGAACTCGAGCTCGGCCACGTTGCAGCGCACGTCGCTGGGGCCTACGTAGCGGACGTAGCGGAAGCCGCGGGTGACGGGCACGTCGGCGTAGGTCATCCTGCGCTCGGCTCCGGGGGACGGTATGAGGTAGAGGGGGATGGCGTCGAGGAAGTCGGGGCTGTTGCTGCCCTCGAAGAGTCCGAGCTGCACGCGTTGCGGCCAGCCGTCGCGCGGGCACCATCCGACTTTGGTTATCACGCACGGGCGTCCCAGGTCCAGTCCGACCCAGGTCTGGGAGCGGTCCATGGAGGCGTAGTACGTGGAGTAGTCGCCGTCGAAGGCGCAGGCGGGCGTATTGACGGTGGAGCTGGGCTGGTTCGTGCTGTAGTCGATGTTGGGCGAGCCGATGGGTGTTCCCGTGAGCTTGTGCGATGTCTGGTTGCCCTGCGCATTGCCCTGGACTGCCGAGAGCAGGGAGAGCATGACGGCGGCAAGCCTGAACATGTGCCGGATGCCGGATTCCTTTCTGGTGTGCATTTGTCTTCTTGGTGTTTGTCTTCCCCGGACGGCTGTCGCGTGTACGGAAAATAAGGTTTTCACGCACAAAGATAGGCATTTCTCGCGAATAATCTGCAATCCGGACGGAAAGAAATGTCCTTATCTTGCAGATTTTGCCATTCTGCCGCTGATTTTCGAACTAATTCTGCTGTTTTTTTCATCGCCTGCGACTGATTTTTCCGAAAATGTTGCTGCATGTCGGAGAAGTTTCCTACCTTTGCATTGAGAAACGTCAGGCGACAATGAAAAATTTCTTGGCCAAGAATTTTAAATTGTTGGCCAAGAAATAAAAAATCTTGGCCAAGAAATTCTGGATTGTTGGCCAAGAAATTCAAAAGCCGAAAGCAAGAAAGGAAAAAAAGTCAACGTCAAACCCAAAAAACACACGCCATGGCAGCACCAAAGCTAAGGATTGCAAAGAAACTCCACCTGAATCCGCACACCAGGACAAGGGGCTACATCCCGCAAGTCGTCACCGCCGGCATCGCAAGCTACGAAGACCTCGTCAGCGCCGCCTGCCGCAACACCACCGTGAACAAGGCAGAGGCCAAAGCCTCGCTCGAGCTCTGCATGGAAGCCGCGGCCGAGATGCTCAGCAACGGCCACATCGTCGACCTCGGCCCCTTGGGCAGAATCTACCCCTCCTGCACCGGAGCATGGACCGAGAAGGCCGAGAACTTGAAGCTCGACGACGTAAGGGCGACAGTCCACTACCGACCCTCAAAAGGCCTCGTGGAAAGCATCAGGAGCACCAGCCTGCAATGGTTCCGCGAAACCGCCGGAGACAAAGACGAAACCGCCGGACGGACGACCTGACAAGGGCACGAAGGCGCCGCGCTTGCAATGCAAACATGACAAACCGCAGCCAAAAACAATAATTTTGCCTCGCAAACTTTGAAATCCCGCCTAAAGGCCGTATCTTTGCGCCCGAAGAAAAGGGAGAACCCAACGCATAACCGGAAAATTCCATAATTTACAAACCTTAAAAAATAAACGAATCTATGACAAGCTACAAAGAACTCGGCCTCGTGAACACCACAGAGATGTTCAAGAAAGCCGTGGCAGGAGGCTACGCCATTCCCGCCTTCAACTTCAACACCCTCGAACAGATGCAGGCCATCGTGCAGGCAGCAGTCGAAACCAAATCCCCCGTCATCATGCAGGTCAGCAAGGGCGCGCGCAACTATGCCAACGGCACCATCCTGCGCTACATGGCACAGGGCGCAGTAGAGTACGCCAAGGAACTCGGCTGCGAGAACCCCCAGATCGTCCTCCACCTCGACCACGGCGACAGCTTCGAGCTCTGCAAGGACTGCATCGACAACGGCTTCTCCAGCGTCATGATCGACGGCAGCTCGCTCCCCTATGAGGACAACATCGCACTGACCAAGAAAGTCGTAGAGTACGCACACGCACACGACGTCACCGTAGAAGCCGAACTCGGCGTGCTCGCAGGCGTCGAGGACGAAGTGGCCAGCGAAGTATCGCACTACACCAAGCCCGAGGAAGTAATCGACTTCGCCACCCGTAGCGGCTGCGACAGCCTCGCCATCTCCATCGGCACAAGCCACGGCGCATACAAGTTCACGCCCGACCAGTGCACGCGCGACCCGAAGACCGGCAAGCTCGTGCCGCCGCCACTCGCCTTCGACATCCTTCACGAAATCGAAAGCAAGCTCCCCGGCTTCCCCATCGTCCTCCACGGCTCAAGCTCCGTACCACAGGACGAAGTGGACACCATCAACGCACACGGCGGCAAGCTGCCTGACGCAGTAGGCATACCCGAAGAGCAGCTCCGCGAAGCATCCAAGAGCGCCGTCTGCAAAATCAACATCGACAGCGACAGCCGCCTCGCCATGACAGCCGCCATCCGCAAGCACTTCGACGAGAAGCCCGGCGACTTCGACCCGCGTCAGTACCTCAAGCCCGCACGCGAGAACATGAAGAAGATGTACATCCACAAGATCGTGGACGTACTCGGCAGCAACGACAAGCTCTGACCCTGACAGAGGGCATGCCCCCGGGGCATCCCTCGCAGACCGGCAAAAGCCGCCGGCCTCGCCACGAGGCAGGCGGCTTTTCCCGTCCCCGCCGGCAGCAATCCCCACATTATATATATATATTAACGCCGCCACACATTGCAGAACGAAAAAAAAGTCGTAACTTTGCGCACCGGACGCGCGCAGGCAACAGCCGCGGCAACCGCACCCAAGAAGCAAATGAAGATAATAAAGAAGCTCGACATCTACATCATCCGCGGATTCCTGCAGCTCTTCGCAGGCACCTTCTTCATCTGCCTTTTCATCTTCGTCATGCAGTTCCTCTGGAAATGGATGAACGACCTCATCGGCAAAGGACTCACCATCGACCTGCTCGGCCGCTTCTTCTGGTACAGCAGCCTCACGCTCATCCCCATGTCAATGCCGCTCGCAGTCCTCCTCGCCAGCCTCATCTCCTTCGGCAACCTTGGCGAGCGCTACGAGCTCCTCAGCATGAAAGCCGCAGGCATACCCCTCATCCGCATCCTCATGCCCCTCATCATCGTCGCAGCAGCCATAAGCGGCAGCAGCCTCTACTTCCAGAACCGCGTAAGCCCCTACGCCACCCGCGAGCTCTCGCGCCTCGCCTGGAGCATGAGGCAGAAAAGTCCCGAGCTCGAAATACCCGAAGGCATCTTCTACAGCGAAATACCAGGCTACAACCTCTTCGTAGAGCATAAGAACCCGGAGACAGGCATGCTCTACGGCATCATGATATACACCAACTCCGGCGGCTACAACGACATACAGATCGTGCTCGCAGACAGCGGACGCATGCAAAGCACGGCCGACAAGATGTATCTCAAGCTTACCCTCTGGGGAGGCGAGCGCTTCCGCAACATGGACGCACAGAGCAGCTCCATGCTGCGTGCCAGCGTCCCGTACATGCGCGAATCCTTCGTACAGGAGACAGACCTCATCCCCTTCGACGCAAACTTCAACCTCATGGACGCCGACCTCTTCTCCCATAACGCACAGACAAAGGACATGCGCGAGATACAGCACAGCATCGACTCCATGAGCCACATGATAGACAGCGCGCGACACGCCGTCTACGCCAACATCCTGCAATGGCACATGCGCAAGGAGCTGCCCAAGGGCATTGCCGACTCCATGGCCATCGTAGAGCAGGCGGCACGGATGCCTGCTTTCGACTCCCTCTACCTTGCCCTCACGGACGGTCAGCGCGTCAGGGCATGGCGCACGGCACTGAACCGCGCCGAGACCATGGCATCCGAAAGCCAGTTCCGCGCCCTCGAGACAAGCGACAGGAACCTCAGCCTGCGCAAGCACCGTATCGAATGGCACAAGAAGTTCACCATGAGCCTCGCCTGCCTGCTCTTCTTCTTTATCGGCGCACCGCTCGGTGCCATCATACGCAAGGGCGGACTGGGAGTGCCCGTCGTCGTCAGTGTCATTATCTTCATCTTCTACTACATCGTCAACCAGGCGGGCGAGAACAATGCAAAGACAGACGTATGGACAATAGAGAGCGGCACATGGCTCAGTACCGCCGTGCTGCTCACCACGGGTATCTTCCTCACTCATAAGGCCAACACCGACAGCGTGGTGTTCAATGTCGAAGGCTATCGCAACTTCTTCATGCGCCTGCTTGGACTGCGCGACAGCCGGAAGCTCAACCGCAAGGAGGTCATCATCGACGATCCCGACTACACCACGCTGCCCCGTCGTCTTACGGAACTCTCCGAGTACTGTGTCGACTGCCGGCGGACGATGCACTTGCGCCGGATTCCCAACTATGTCGACATCTTCTTCCGTCCTGGCCAGGACAAACGGGCGGTAGAGCTCAGCGACCGTCTGGAGGCTTTCGTGGATGAGCTGCATAACAGCCGCGACAATGTTATACTCATGTACATAAACGAGTATCCTGTCGTCTTTCCAAATGCACATACGCGTCCTTTCGAAAGCAAGAGGCTGAACATGGCCGTGGGCATCTTCCTGCCGCTGGGCATTGTCTTCTACTTCCGCATCTGGCGCTTCAGGCTGCGCCTCCGCAAGGACATGCACAGCATTGAGCGCATTAACGGCCTCATAGCTCAGAGGATTATCAGGCAGGGATACAATACAATAGAACGAACATCATAGACTATGCCAATCATGGAAATAGGCTATACCAGCTACAGACACAGACTATGCTAACCATAGAAACAGACTACATCAACTACAAATACAGACTATGCCAACTATGGAAATAGACTATACCTGCTATAGACATAGACTATACCAACCATGGAAATAGACTATGCCAGCTACAGAAACGGACTACATCAACCAAAGAAATAGAATATATCAACACTACAATTTAAGTCAGACCAAGACAATCACTATGAATACAGAGATTCAACTTAGTACCATCGAGGCTGCGCTCGAGGACTTCCGGCAGGGCAAGTTCCTAATTGTCGTCGACGACGAGGACAGGGAGAACGAGGGAGACTTCATTACGGCAGCCGAAATGATTACGCCGGAGAAGGTCAACTTCATGCTCCGCAACGGCCGGGGCGTACTATGCGCGCCTATCACGATGCAGCGCGCCGCAGAGCTTGAGCTCGGGCATCAGGTTACGGACAATACCAGCATGCTGGGCACGCCCTTTACCGTTACGGTGGATTTGCTGGAGGGCTGCACGACAGGGGTCAGTACGCACGACCGTGCCGCTACCATCCGTGCCCTGGCAGATCCGTGCCGCAAGCCGTCGGACTTCGGACGTCCGGGCCACATCAACCCGCTCTATGCGCAGGACAAAGGCGTCCTTCGCAGGGCAGGGCATACGGAGGCAGCCGTAGACCTCGCGCGCCTGGCCGGCCTGCAACCGGCTGCTGCGCTCATAGAGATACTGAACGAGGACGGGACGATGGCGCGCATGCCGCAGCTCAAGCAGGTGGCACGCGAGCACGGGATGAAGATCATCAGCATACGCGACCTTATTTCGTACCGCTTGCGCCAGGAGTCGCTCGTCGAGAGAGGAGTCGAGGCCGACATGCCGACCGTTAACGGGCACTTCCACATCATACCCTTCCGCCAGAAGAGCAACGGTCTGGAGCACGTGGTCCTCTATAAGGGGGAGTGGAAGGAAGACGAGCCTGTGCTCGTGCGCATGCATTCCAGCTGCATGACGGGCGATATCTTCGGCAGCCAGCGTTGCGACTGCGGCGAGCAGCTCCATGAGTCCATGCGCATGATCGAGCGGGAGGGCAAGGGCCTCGTCGTATACCTCAGCCAGGAGGGGCGCGGTATCGGCCTGATGAACAAGATTGCAGCCTACCGCCTGCAGGAGCAGGGCGACGATACGGTGGAGGCTAATATTCACCTCGGCTTCCGTCCGGACGAGCGCGAGTATGGGGTGGGGGCTCAGATCCTGCGGGCTATGGGTGTGGGCAAGATCCGCCTTATAACGAACAATCCCATCAAGCGCGTCGGGCTGGAGAGCTACGGACTCTCCATCGTGGAGAACGTACCGATCGTGGTCGAGCCGAACGAGTACAACCGCCGCTACCTTGAGACCAAGCGGACAAGAATGGGGCACAAACTCTGAAAAACCACCGAACAG
>JAFLUV010000027.1:7784-17916 GCA_022508635.1 Prevotellaceae bacterium | reverse complement strand
TAGTTTATCATGATAGATTGATTAGTTTATCATGATAGATTGATTGATTTATCGTGATAGATTAGTTAGTTTATCGTGATAGATTGATTAGTTTATCACGATAGGATGATTAGTTTATCGTGACAAAGCACCCAGATTAATCAAAGTCCTGCGAGCCCGGGATACATTAAGTCCGTCGCGTTGGCTTAGTTCGCCCAGGCGTTTCCTGAGCCTGTTCAGGAGAAAAACACGAACCATGCCACAAAGGCTCCGACAAATGTCAACGCACTAAAGCCAGCCCGGGGAAACAGAACCTCCCTATAATTTTGTATTTTGAATTATTTGTCGTACCTTTGCACCCGCAAATAATTATACATAATATAGTACAGAGACGGAAAGGAGCCGGGCCGCTAAACCCCTCCATCCCCGCTCTTCACTCTACATCAAACAAGACAATGAACATTTCACTTGAAAAAGTCGACAAGGTGAACGCCCTGCTCACCGTCAACATCGAAAAGGCTGACTACGAAGGAAAGGTAACAGCCGCCCTGAAAGACTTCAGCAAGAAGGCAACCCTTCCCGGGTTCCGCCCCGGCAAAGTGCCAGCCTCCCTCATCCAAAAGCGCTTCGGCAAGGAAATCATGGCCGAGGAAGTCAACAAGCTCATCGGCGAGGGAATCAACAAATATATCCGCGAGAACAAGGTGAACATGCTGGCAGAGCCGCTCCCCAACGAAGAGAAGACCCCCGCCGTCGACTTCGAGACACAGGAAAGCTTCACCTTCGCCTTCGACATCGCCCTCGCCCCGGAGTTCGATGCCAAGCTCACGAAGAAGGACAAGCTCACCTACTACGACATCAAGGTGGACAATGCCCTGGTAGACCAGCAGGTACAGAGCTTCTGCCAACGCGGCGGACAGCACGTCAAAGTCGAGAGCTACGCAGCACGCGACATGGTCAAGGGCACACTCTCACAGCTCGATGCCGACGGCAACGTGCTGGAAGGAGGCATCCAGGTGGAAAATGCCGTCATGCTTCCCGAATACATGAAGGACAACGAGGAGAAAACCAAGTTTGAAGGCTCCAAGGTAGGCGACATCATCGCCATCAACCCCGCCAAGGCATACAACGACAGCACCACGGAGCTTGCCAGCCTGCTGCGCATCAGCAAGGAAGAAGCCGCCGACATGAAGGCAGACTTCAACCTCCAGATTTCCGAGATAACACGCTTCGAGCCGGCAAAGCTCAGCCAGGAGCTCTACGACCAGATGCTCGGCAAAGACGTCGTAAAGAGCGAAGAAGAATTCCGCAAGTTCATTGCCGACGACATCAAGAAGAACTTCAACACCGAAGCAGAATACCAGTTCATCCGGGATTTGCGTAACCACATAACGAACCGTATCGGCGACGTAGAGTTCCCCGAAGCCCTCCTGAAGCGCTTCATGAAACTCCGCAACGCAGACAAAGGCGAAGAATACGTTGAGGACAACTTCAAGAACACCCTGCCCGAACTGCTTTGGCACCTCGTCAAGGAACAGCTTTGCGACCAGCTTGAAATAAAGGTACAGCACGAAGATGTGCTCGAAACCGCCAAGGCCTACACCCGCATCCAGTTCGCACAATACGGCATGATAAACCTCCCCGAGGAGTCCATCGCCAGCTATGCAGCCGAAATGCTCAAGAACGAACAGCAGGCACAGGGCCTCGTAGAGCGCACCATAGAAAACATGGTAGCAGCAAAGGCCAAGGACGTCGTGACGCTGGAAGTAAAAGAAGTCACGATGGACGAATTCCACAAGCTCACAGAAGAGGGAAAGAAATAAACGGCAAAACCCTCGCGCGCACATACGCACGCGTTATATATAATTAAGGTATAGGGAACGACTCACGGCGATGGGTCGTTCCCGTTACCCTGAATGCAGAGAAAACTACGACAATGAACAACGACTTTCACAAGTTTGCTACCCGTCACCTGGGTATGAACAGCATGGCTCTGGACGATGTCATCAGCATGCAGAACCAGTATCTCAATCCCTATATCCTGGAAGAACGCCAGCTCAACGTTACCCAGATGGACGTTTTCAGTCGCCTGATGATGGATCGCATCATCTTCCTCGGCACACAGATTGACGACTACACCGCCAACACCTTGCAGGCACAATTACTCTATTTGGACAGCACAGACCCCGGCAAAGACATCAGCATCTACATTAACAGCCCTGGTGGCAGCGTCTATGCAGGACTGGGCATCTATGACACGATGCAGTTCATCTCGAGCAACGTAGCTACTATCTGCACCGGCATGGCCGCAAGCATGGCTGCCGTACTCCTCGTAGCAGGCACGGAAGGCAAGCGCAGTGCCTTAACCCACAGCAGAGTCATGATACACCAGCCGATGGGCGGCGCACAGGGACAGGCCAGTGATATTGAGATTACTGCACGTGAGATACAGAAACTGAAAAAAGAACTCTACAACATCATTGCCGAACACTCGCACACCAATTTTGACAAGGTATGGGCAGATAGTGACCGAGACTACTGGATGACGGCTGACGAAGCAAAGGAGTACGGCATGATAGACCGCGTACTGACACGCAAACAATAGGAGCACATGGCAGGAAAGAACAAGAACCGCTGCTCTTTTTGTGGCCGTAGCGAGGAAGAAGTAGCACTGATGCTAACCGGCTTGCACGGATATATCTGTGACGATTGTATCCGCCAGGCAAATCGCATTCTCCAAGGAAGTATGGGCGAAGATGCCGGAAAGAAGCAGGCAGCCAAGGCTAACGCAAGCGACAGTATGGGTATGGGCGATATTCCCAAGCCGCGTGAAATCAAGGCTTACTTGGATCAGTATGTCATCGGGCAGGATTATGCCAAGCGTTATCTGGCAGTTTCTGTCTACAATCACTACAAACGTCTGTCGCAGCCAATCAACGATAATGGTGTAGAAATAGAGAAGAGCAACATCATCATGGTAGGCTCTACCGGAACAGGCAAGACGCTATTGGCACGCACCATAGCCAAGATGCTCAAGGTTCCGTTCACCATAGTGGATGCCACGGTTTTCACTGAGGCCGGCTATGTGGGTGAAGACGTGGAAAGCATCCTGTCACGACTGCTACAGGTTTCCAACTATGATGTAGCTGCAGCAGAACGCGGCATCGTGTTCATTGACGAGATAGATAAAATAGCCCGCAAAAGTGACAACCCCAGCATCACGCGTGACGTGAGCGGTGAGGGCGTGCAACAGGGACTACTCAAACTGCTCGAAGGTTCGATCGTCAACGTGCCACCCAAAGGCGGACGCAAGCATCCCGACCAAGACTACATACACGTCGACACACACAACATCCTGTTTATTTGCGGTGGTGCTTTCGACGGAATTGAACGCAAGATAGCCCAGCGCCTCAACACCCACGTCGTGGGCTACGACAGCATACAGAACCTCCAGAAGATTGACTCTAAGGATCTGATGCAGTACATCAAGCCACAAGATTTAAAGAGTTTCGGTCTCATCCCCGAAATCATTGGCCGACTGCCAGTGTTGACCTATCTCAATCCTTTGGATCGCGAAGCCTTGCGGAACATCCTGACCGAGCCTAAGAACTCGCTCGTCAAACAACAGATAAAGCTCTTCGCCATGGATGGTATCACGCTTACCTTTGAAGATGATGCATTGGACTACATTGTAGACAAAGCCGTAGAGTACAAACTTGGTGCCCGTGGCTTACGCTCTATTATGGAAGCCATCATGATTGAAGCACAGTATAATGCACCATCAGAAGGCAAGAAAACACTTACCATTACACAACAATATGCTCAAGAGCAAGTAGAAAAGCAAAAAGAAAAGCTGTAAAATCTACGAAAAGATTTGGTGGTTTGCATAATTATATATATCTTTGTGTGATGCTTTGATAAAAACCACCTTAAATAATGAACGGGATTAACCTGTCAGCACAACTTAAGCATTTTTTTGGCTTTGATTCCTTCAAGGGCGATCAAGAAGCCATTATCCGTAATCTACTTGACGGGAAAGACACATTTGTACTTATGCCCACCGGCGGCGGCAAGTCATTGTGTTACCAGTTGCCGGCATTGATTAGCGAGGGCACTGCCATTATTGTTTCCCCGCTCATAGCCTTGATGAAGAACCAAGTAGATGCCATACGCCAGCTTTTGGACGATGATAGCATTGCACACTACCTCAATTCCTCGCTCACGAAAACACAAACTGATATAGTCAAGCGGGATATCATCGAGGGACGCACGAAGTTGCTCTATGTAGCACCGGAGTCCCTGACTAAGGAGGAAAACATCCGATTCCTGACCAAAACAAAGATTTCTTTCTACGCTGTCGACGAAGCACATTGTATTTCAGAGTGGGGACATGATTTCCGCCCTGAGTATCGCAATATACGACCTTTGGCAAACCAAATAGGGTCGGCACCTATCATTGCACTCACCGCCACTGCTACCGATAAGGTGCGAGCTGACATCAAGAAGAACCTTGGAATCCCTGATGCGAAGGAGTTTTGTAGTTCGTTTAACCGTCCTAACCTCTACTACGAGATACGTCCGAAGACAAAGGATGTAGACAAAGATATTACACGTTTCGTGCTTCAGAACAAGGGCAAGAGCGGCATTATTTATTGCCTGAGCCGACGCCGTGTGGAGGAATTGGCGGAGATGTTACGCACTAATAATATCAGTGCACGTGCCTATCATGCCGGCATGGAGACGTCTGAGCGGGCAGAGACACAGGATGACTTTCTCATGGAGCGTATCGATGTCATCGTAGCAACTATCGCCTTTGGCATGGGCATTGACAAGCCCGACGTGCGCTATGTCATTCACTACGACATACCCAAAAGTCTGGAGGGATATTATCAAGAGACAGGACGCGCCGGTCGTGACGGCAGCGAAGGGGTCTGCATCACTTTTTTTTCACCAGGAGACCTCCGCAAGCTCGAAAAGTTCATGCAAGGAAAGCCTGTGGCAGAACAGGAGATAGGGCGGCAGTTGTTACAGGAAACAGCGACATACGCCGAGACATCCATATGCCGCCGTAAATTCCTACTCCATTATTTTGGTGAGGAATACAAGCCCGATAACTGCGGCAAGTGTGACAACTGCCTGCACCCGCGCGAAAAGGTAGAGGCTGCCGACAAGCTACTTCTCGCCCTGCGCGTCATCCATGCAGTCAAGGAAGGTTTCAAGACCAAGCACATCATAGACATCCTCGTGGGCAACGAGACAGATGACGTGATAGCTCATTGTCACGATCAACTCAGCCTGTTCGCTTGTGGCGATAACCATGAGGTATCATTCTGGAATGCCCTTATTCGCCAGGCGATGATATCTGGATACATAGAGAAAGGTATTGAGAACTATGGCTTACTCAGTATCACACCTGAAGGCAGAAAATACATGAAGGAGCCGGAGCCTTTCTACGTCACAGAGGATCGAGAATTCGACGAATACAGCGATATGGCGGGCGAGGGAACATCCGTGCTCGACGAGACACTTTTCATTATGCTGAAGGATTTGCGACGTGACGTAGCACGCAGAAAAAATCTGCCTCCATACGTCATCTTCCAAGATCCATCGCTCGAAGATATGGCAACATCCTACCCCACCAGCATTGAGGAATTGCAAAACATTAAGGGCGTTGGTGTAGGTAAGGCAAACCGCTATGGTGCCGAATTCTGCAAACTTATAGCCCGTTACTGTGAGGAGAACGAAATAGACCGCTTCGAGGATTTCCGTGTACGTTCGCTCGTCAACAAAAGCAAAGACAAGGTAAGCACCATCCTTGCTATTGACCGTCAGGTAAACCTTGACGAGATTGCCAAGGTCAAGGGACTTACTCTCGGCGAGTTGCTTGACGAAATTTACTCCATTGTCGACAGCGGTACCAAACTCAACATTGACTATTATATCCGCGAGGTGATGGATGACGAACATATGCAGGACATCTATGACTACTTCCGCGGGGCAGAAAATAACAATGTCCGCAGCGCCATTGAAGAGTTTGCCGGAGAGGAGGAGGAGTATACTGAGGATGAGATAAAGCTTGTCCGCATTAAGTTCCTTGCTGAAAACGGCCATTGATGCCATCTTTCATTATATCCATCTGATACACATTTGTTCCCGAATCATTTAGTGTTTTGTCCAATAAAGAATCAATGCACTAAAAGTATCGCTGAAAACAATCATCGCCATAAATTGATCAGATGATAGCGATGACCAGTTTGAACGATAGCGATAATTCACCTAAATGATAGCGGCAGAGGCCGAAAAGTAAGGTACTTTTGTGCGTATTCATCGATGTTTTTGTGTTCGCAAAAGGGTGGATACAAATACTTTCTGACGCTGATCACTCTCTGTCGCAACGTATCGTTTCGACGCAGACATCAAGATGATATCTACGGCAGGATGTTAAAAAATTACATAAAAAAGGCAGTTCTTCGCCTTCATCTTCATAGGAATCCGCTTCCTTTGCACTCGAAAACCAACACAACTCATACACAACCAATAGTCAGATGGATTTTGCCTATCTTACCAATATCATAATGAAGATAATACATATCATGTGCCTTTTCTTCCTGTTTTGCTGTCTCTTGTGTACAGCTTGCCAGACACAGGACGAAGGGACAGCGTTACTTGAGACAAAGGAATTTAGCATGCCATCCATGCCTTGGCGTCCTATTCCGCTATGGTTTTGGAACAACACGCAAGTAAGCAGTGCCGAACTCACCCGACAGCTACAGCAGATGGTAGAAGTCGACGGCTACGGCGGGTGTGCCATCCTGCCTTTCGGCGGAGGTTTCCGTCCCGGTTACTTGTCCGAAAACTACTTTAAGCTCTACGGCACAGCCATAGAAAAAGCTCAGTCCCTTGGAGCCCGCATGTCTATTTACGACGAATACGGTTTCCCAAGCGGAAGTATGGGTGCCATCAACGGATCGGGCGTAACAACTTTCATGAACAGGCACCCGGATCACACCATCAAGCGCCTTGACAAGACAGAATACAGGGTAAGTAGTGGTGCCACTTTCGACAGGCAGATAAACCTTACCGGGAAGCTTATGTCGCTGCTGGCTTGGAACATGAACACGCATGAGATAGTTTCTTTGCGCGACTACTACGATGAAGCCAGCGGACGTGTGAGATGGACTGCACCCGATGGCACAGGCTGGTGTGTAATGGTTTGCCAGTGCGTCGTAGACGGTGATCCCAACGTGGACTACCTTTCGCAGGAAGCAGTCAACCTTTTCGTGCAGGATACACATGCGGCCTACTACCAACGCTTTTCCAGCTACTTCGGGAAAACTATCGTATCCACATTTTTCGACGAACCCACGCTGTACCGTGCACAGGGACGCATGTGGACGGATGACTTCAACGAACAGTTCGAGAAACGATATGGATTCTCGCCCGAGACGCTCTATCCTGCACTCTGGTACGACATTGGCGAACCAACGGCTCGAGCCCGGAACCTGCTCTTTGGACTGCATTCCACGCTCTACAGCGAAGGCTTCATGAAGACTATCTGCGACTGGGCAACGGAACACGGCATCCTAACCACTGGACATCAGGACCAAGAGGAGATAGCCAACCCCACCAGCGTGGCGGGCGACCTGATGCTTGCAGGCAAGTACCTCACCATGCCAGGCATAGACAAGATAGGCAATGGGCGTGCTACAGAGGACTACTACAAAGTGATATCTTCCTCTGCAAACAACTGGGACAAGGCCTATGTCATGTCCGAGACCTACGGTGCCATGGGTAATATCCCCGTCGAGAAACTCTATCAAATAGCCATAGAGCAGTACACCAAAGGCATCAACCATCTCATCCCACATGCCGTCTGGTACGACGACCACAACGTAACCTTCCTGCCCGAACTCTCTTGGCGCAATCCTCTCTACAGTGCCGACCTGCCGTCCTTCAACGCTTTTCTCTCACGTCTGAACTATATATTGGCACGCGAAGGACGTCACGTGGCCGACGTCGCTATGCTCTATCCCATACAGACACAGTATGCAGGACATGCGTTCGACGGGCCAAAGGGATATTACGAAGGAGGTATCGAAGTAGAAGGCACCGATTATCCACAGATATCGCACTACCTTACCGACGACCTCGGCATCGACTTCACCTATCTCCATCCCGAAGTCCTCGACGACCGTTGCACCGTGACCAATGGCTGCCTGAATATGAACAATCCCACAAACCACGAGCACTTTTCCGTCATCATCCTGCCTGGTGTAAAGGTCATTTCACTAAGCAACCTGCATAAGATAGAGGAAGCTTGGCAAAAAGGAGTTCGGGTGATCTTCACTACTCAATGTCCTCAGCAGGCAGCCGACAAAGATGGCACGGACAAAGAAGTACAGAGCATCATCGACCGCATGCTCAATGCCTCGGAGAACAAGGCATGTTTCCTGTCATCACCCTCTGCAACATCGCTGACAGAAGTAATGAGAACCTGTCTCCCCGACCGCGATGTATTGTTCCTGGACAACACGCATCCGTTCAACTATCTCCACAAGATGATAAACAATCGTGATGTATACTACTTCGGCAACATTGATACTTCCTCCGCCTCAAACACCATCCGCCTAAAGACTTCATCAACGAAGTTCACTTTGCTCAATCCACATACGGGACAGACGGCAAAGCCCGACTTAAAGCAGACGGCAAACGGACATGTAGAGATCCTCCTGCAGTTGCGACCGAATCAGTCAATGTTCCTCATCGATGATGCTCTGATCCTAAAGCCGACATCCCTGTGGAAAAGCATCTTTCGTATACGATAGAATCACCAACGACACTGCAACTAGCATAACAAAGATTAAGAGCAAGAACAACAACGTTCATCAATGTTAAAAATCATTATTTCCCCAGCCCCCTTTGTCGTGTTTCAGAAATTACCTATCTTTGCACTAATTTTTGATATTAGGAATCTATATTAATAGTCTGTCTTATGGAAAAGAAATTTGAAGGAAAAGTTTATAGCGGTTTTCTGATGCTGATTGTATCACTGACATTAATGCTAGCAAGCATCTTTTTAACCATCTATGGCATTATGTTACTTGTCAACGAAACCAACGGATCTGACGGAGCAATATCTTTAGTAGGAGGCATACTCGTTCTGGTTGTCTCCATCATCTTGATGTGCGGATTCCTAATACTTGAGCCCAACGAAGCTCGTGTTATCACATGGTTTGGCAAGTATGCCGGTACATTCACCGATACCGGCTATTACTGGATAAATCCCTTTTACTCCACCAAAAAGCTATCGCTGCGTGCACGCAACCTTGATGCCAAGCCTATCAAGGTGAACGACAAAATTGGTAACCCGGTAATGATTGGCCTAGTACTCGTATGGAGACTGAAGGACACCTACAAAGCCATCTTCGAGATTGACTCGCAAACAATGGCTCCCGTGAACCAGCAAGAAGTAGGCGGCGTGACGCTAAAGGCAATCATGCAGGCTCTGGAGAACTTCGTGAAGGTACAGAGCGATGCTGCCCTACGACAGGTGGCTGGACAATATGCCTACGACGATACAGACGAAAAAGGGAACCAAGAACTGACCCTGCGCGATGGTGGTGACGAGATTAACCAACAACTGGAACAGAAGCTGGGCGATCGACTAGCTTTAGCAGGCATCGAAGTCGTCGAGGCACGCATCAACTATCTTGCCTATGCCCCCGAAATAGCCGCCGTAATGCTCCGTCGACAACAGGCCTCCGCCATTATCACTGCCCGCGAAAAAATCGTAGAAGGTGCCGTCAGCATGGTAAAGATGGCTCTCGATAAACTATCCGACGAAAATATCGTAGAACTCGACGATGAGAAGAAAGCCGCTATGGTGAGCAACTTACTCGTCGTGCTCTGCGGCGACGACTCGGCACAACCCGTTGTTAATACTGGCACATTACAATAATATGTTTATGTGAATCGTCTTCTCCAATGTCTTCTTGCCCGTGAAATCAATATTTTTATCAAAAAGTTTGAACTATATAACTTTTTTTCTACCTTTGCAGCAAAAATCTTTCTTTAACTATCAAAATACTTAATCAACTATTAATCAACTATGAAGAAATTACTAACTGTATGCGGTCTGGCGCTGATAGGTTTG
>JAFLUV010000027.1:0-7684 GCA_022508635.1 Prevotellaceae bacterium | reverse complement strand
TTAATCAACTATGAAGAAATTACTAACTGTATGCGGTCTGGCGCTGATAGGTTTGCAGAATGTGACCGCACAGACAGAAGACACATGGATGCCTAAGCAATTGGGAATAGGAGTAGGCGTAGGAACAACGGGTATCGTCATCGATGCTTCCACTACACTGAATCGTTGGCTGGGTGTCCGTGCTGGTGTTGACATCATGCCAAAAATCAAAGTAAATACAGATCTTGACCTAGGTACGCAAGGCTTGAACGACAACTTCAAAGACATGACCGACCGTGCAAACAAGATTAATGCTGAATACAGGCAGGTATATGGAGATGACCTGATCGACCTCTCCGGCCTGCCTGACGGTCTGCCCGAGAACATGGATGTGCAGGGGAAACTGACGAACACCACGTTCCACTTCCTTGTCGACGTCTATCCCTTCAAGCACAGCAGTTTCCACGCAACTGCCGGCTTCTATGCCGGTGGTAAGGAATTTGTCTCCGTCTACAATAAAACGGAAGGCTTCCTAACGCCTGTCACACAGTGGAACAGTGTCATAAACGGTGAGGTAGATAATTTGCCTCCAACAGCGCTCCAATATATTGAAGGCCAAGAAATGATTGGTGCAGAGCTGGGCGACTACTTCATTACACCCAATCCTGCAAACAACGGTAATGTGAAAGCTACTGTCGAAGTAAACGCGTTCCGTCCCTACCTGGGTATCGGCTTTGGCCGTGCAGTTCCCCGCAAGAAGCGCATAGGCTGCCAGTTCGACCTTGGCGTCCAGTTCTGGGGCACACCAAAGGTATATGCCCCGACATATAATAAGGAAACCGGATACCAGAACGAGCGCCTGACAGAAGAGCATGCTGGTGGTGACGGCAGCGACATCATTAAAATAATCTCCAGCATCCCTGTATATCCTACTCTGAACTTCCGTCTCGTAGGACGCATCTTTTAATACAAGAGAATAATAAAGTATACATAGGAAGGATGTGCCGTCCGGTACATCCTTCCTATGTATAACAGGTAGGGGTATGTTCACAACCTCATTGATATGTGAATCATATTTGCTGATCATTTTTTATGAAAATCGTAGTACTTGACGGATATACAGCCACTGGACGAAGCTACGGATCCAAGGGCAACAAGGATTCAACGGAGAAACAGGATCACCTCTTATGGGAAGAACTGGAGCAATTAGGTGACGTGACCGTTTATGACCGGACAAAACCAGACGAGACTGTGGCGAGAGCCGCCGATGCCGAGGCTGTACTGACCAACAAGGTCATCCTCGGGCGAAAGGAAATTTTCCAACTGCCACGCCTTCGTTATATTGGCGTACTGGCTACAGGCTATAATGTTGTAGACATTGAGGCGGCACATGAGCGCGACATCATCGTCACCAATGTACCTGCCTACAGCACAGACAGCGTCGCCCAGACAGTATTCGCCCACTTGCTTACTGTGACGAACCGCACGGAGCATTATGCTATAGAGAGCCGCAACGGCCGCTGGAGCGCAAGTCCTGACTTCTGCTACTGGGACACAGAGCTGACGGAACTCGCAGGAAAGACCTTTGGCATCGTAGGCCTTGGCAACATCGGCAGTCGCGTAGCACAGATTGCCCTCGCCTTCGGCATGAAGGTAAAAGCTCTGACCAGCAAGGCTGCCGACACTCTTCCAAGCAATATCCAAAAGGCCGACCTGCAGGAATTATTTAGCTCCTCGGACGTCATCTCACTGCACTGTCCGCTGACAGACAAGACACGCCACATGATAAATGCCGAGACACTGAAGATGATGAAGCCCTCTGCCATCCTTATCAACACAGGGCGCGGTCTCCTTATAAACGATGCAGACGTAGCAGCGGCATTAAGGGGGAAACACCTCCGTGCATACCTCGCCGACGTAATGACTGAGGAACCGCCCAAGGCATCCAATCCCCTACTGAGCCAACCGAACGCCTTCATCACCCCTCACATCGCCTGGGCAACCCACGAAGCCCGCACCCGTCTGATAAGAACAGCCATCGCAAACGTACGTGCTTTTGTGGAACATTGTCCGCAAAATGTCGTCTGACGTTTTGCAACGGAAATACTTGCATTCTTCACAAAAAAGGCGTAACTTTGCATCGCAAAATATCACACCAAACAACATAACAAAGAGAATATTATGACAATCAATGAGTACAATTTTGCCGGTAAAAAGGCAATCGTGCGCGTAGACTTCAACGTGCCTCTGAACGAGAATGGTGAAATTACGGACGACACCCGCATCCGCGGTGCCCTGCCCACCCTGAAAAAGATCATCGCTGACGGCGGCGCTGCCATCATCATGAGCCACATGGGCAAACCCAAAGGCAAAGTAAACCCCAAGCTCTCTTTAGGTCAGATTCGAGAAGCTGTAGAGAAAGCGCTGGGTTGCCCCGTCGGTTTTGCTCCCGATTGTGCCAAGGCTCAGGACGCTGCCAACGCTCTGAAGATGGGTGAGGCACTCCTGTTGGAAAACCTCCGCTATTATCCCGAAGAAGAAGGTAAGCCAGTGGGCATCGACAAGGAAGACCCTGCATACGAAGAGGCAAAAAAAGCAATGAAGCAGAGCCAGAAGGAATTTGCCAAGACGCTGGCTTCCTATGCCGACTGCTACGTGATGGATGCCTTTGGCACCGCACACCGTAAGCACGCATCTACTGCCGTCATCGCCGACTATTTTGATGCTAACAACAAAATGCTCGGCCTGCTCATGGAGAAAGAGGTAACGGCTGTAGACAACGTACTCTCCAACATCAAGCGCCCCTTCGTTGCCATCATGGGCGGTTCGAAGGTAAGCAGCAAAATTGGTATCATCGAGAACCTGCTGGGCAAGGTGGACAAACTCATTCTTTGCGGTGGCATGACCTATACATTCGCCAAGGCTCATGGCGGCGAGATAGGTGATTCTATCGTAGAACTCGACAAGCTGGACGTTGCCCTTGACGTAGAGAAGAAAGCCAAGGAGAATGGCGTAGAACTCATCCTCGGTGTGGATAGCGTATGCTGCACAGGCTATGACTTCGGCACCTTCAGCGTCAAGCCCGGAGCAGAAGTCAAGGTATTCCCCAGCAACGCTATTGAGGCAGGCTGGGATGGTCTGGACGCTGGTCCCGAGAGCCGCAAGAAGTTTGCCGACGCTATCAAGGGTGCCAAGACCATCCTGTGGAACGGTCCTGCCGGATGCTTCGAGTGTGATGAATTCACTGCCGGTAGCCGTGCCGTAGGCGAAGCTATTGCTGAGGCAACGGCAGAAGGGGCTTTCTCCCTCATCGGCGGTGGCGATTCCGTAGCATGCTGTACTAAATTCGGCCTGACCGATAAGGTAAGCTACATCAGCACTGGTGGCGGCGCCCTGCTTGAAGCTATCGAAGGGAAGGTTCTTCCCGGCGTGGCTGCGATTAAGGGATAACTGAATAAAGGTTATATAGATAATAAGGGATAGAGGATTAGCATTCATGAGAAGGTTCTACATAATCTATATCTTCTGTTCCATAAACCTTTTCTTATTGGCCTCCTGCGCCCTACGGCAGCAGGAGGCCATGCCTTTTGATGCAGACAGTACGAGCATTGACTCGAGCGCGAACGTCATGCGCGTGGCAGTCATGCCGACGATGGGCTGCATGCCTCTTTACTATGCCGTTCGCAGCGGACTGGCCGATAGTCTTGGAGTGAGGATTAGGTTGTTGCGCTTCCAAGCACAGATGGACATTGACACGGCCATACTGCGCGGACATGCTGACATTGCCTACACCGACCTCATTCGCTCTGCACGCCTTGCCAAGGACACTGAGGTGATCCCCTTCGCTGCCTGTAACGAACCGCTCTCGCTTATATCGCTCAAGACGAAGCGCGTGAAGCGCGTCAACCAGATGAAGGAACAGATGATTGCCATCAGTCGTCTGTCCGCCACTGACTATTGGTGCGACCGTATGCTCGACAGCACCGGTACGAGTCACGACGACATTTACCGTCCGCAGGTCAACGATGTCTGGCTGCGTGCTGAGATGATACGCCAGGGGCTTGTGGATGCGGCGATGATGGGCGAACCTTTTGCCACATGGATGACGCTGTTGGGACACAGGCGGCTCTTCCGCACGCAGAGGGGACAGACGCGGCTCTATGCGTGGGTTGCATGCGGCAAGGCTACGGAGGAGCGGCAGAGAGCGTTCAGGCATTTGCTGGACTCGGCTGCAGTTCTGTGCAGCAAGGATAGCGAGACGGGGCTCATGCGCGATATTCTCAAGCAGGAATACCAGTTGCCTCCGGCGTTAGCCGATACGCTGGTACTGCCTGCACATGCTGCCACCTTCGACATACGGCAGAGTGACGTGGAGGAGGCACGCAGATGGCTTGACAATATAAAAACTAAGTACTGAGAATGATTGATATCAAGACGCTGAACCGCATCCTGCGGGAGAGTCTGCACGCGTTTGCCGATGGACGTATCCTGGACGGCATCGACGACCTGCGCATGCTCCTACCCTACTGCACGGAGGATGCTACCGTCGGTGCGGAGATAATGAGCATAGAGGAGAATTACAACCACATGCTTTCTTTCCTACGAGACGGCGGGAATGACGACGGCCGCCACCGGGTGCAAGAGAAAATCCGGCTGCGCGGCCTGACGCTGACATTGCAGGCTTGCCGGGCGATCCGCCTGAACATCGGAGAGGATCACTACGGCAAGACGTGGAGGCGACTGCACGATACCTACGGAACGGAGGCGAGGAAGGCCGTCTTTGCCAAGTGGCAGAGCCTGCTGACGCCCGAGGAGAGGTGCGAGACGCAGGATGACGTCTTCGACATCCTTTGGACGGAACCGCTCTGGACGAAGCAGGATACGGCGTTCTGGTATGATTTCATTACGCAACAACAAGACATGGTGCAGCAACACCTCGCCGGGGCGCTCTTCCTTGCGGCATGGGAGTATTGCGACACGGAGAAAGCATGCCTGCTTACCCTCCTTGCCGAAACGGAATGCCACCGCACGCACATCACGGCCGTCACCTACCTGCTCCTGCTCCGCCTTCGCCACAAGGACCTGCCCATGCTGATGCCCGGCCTGCCCGGCAAGCTGCGGACGGGCAAGGGGCGGCAGCTGGTCGCCGAGGTGCAGCAGGAGGTATTGCTCATGCTGGTTGCAGAGGAGGACATGAAGGCCGAGATGGAGGAGACGGAGCTGCTGGGCAATAGCCTTAAGACGTGGGAGACGATAGACCTCGACAACGTCAGGGCATACGCCGAGATCAAGGCACGCTACCTGAAGAACCGCCTCAAGCGAGGCTTGGACCCGAACCTTGCGAAGGTAAGCCTGCTCCACTCGTGCAAGTACCTGCAACGTGCAGCCCACTGGTTCCTGCCCCTGGACAAGAGCCACCCGCTCTTCCAGTCGGTCATGGTTGACGAAAAGGGGAATGAGAAGCAACGCCTGTCGCTGCTCGTCGACCTCATCATGGACTGCGACGTGGACAAGCTGGCGACGCTCTACCTTATCTCCACGGACAAGGACTTCTCAGGCGTGGCGCAGCAGCTGGACAGCCAAGAGCTGCCTGACGCAGAGAGCATCATCGTCCCCGACTACTCCGTCCGTTACATTGTCCAGGACCTGTACCGCTTCTTCCTGCACTCGCCCCTCAGCAGTCAGGTCGTCAACCCGTTCCGTGCGGAACAGACGCTGGCCGACATCCCCGAGCTCGCCCCGCTCTTCACGGCCGACGACCGCATGAGGTCCTGCCGGCTGCTTCATGAGTCGGGGCGCAACGCGCAGGCGCTCGAGGGCATCGACAAGCTCATAGGGCAGGAAGGTGCCGACGCTGCGAAGCTCCTGCTCAAGGGACAGGTGCAGACAAGCATGGAGTGTTACCCCGAAGCCATAGCAAGCCTGCAGGGCGCCGACATGCTGGAGCCGGACAACGTCGACACCCTTCGCCTCCTGTCCGAGTGCTATAGGCAGCAGGAACGTCACGAGGACGAGGTGGAGACCCTGCAGCGGCTGGCCGCACTCCAGCCCGACGACGGCTCCTACCGCCACCTCATCGCCATGGCAATGACCAGGGCAGGCAGAACCGAAGAAGCATTGCAGCTCTTCTTTCAGCTGGACTATGAGACAGAGGAGGACGATGCACTCGTCATCAAATCCATCGCCTGCACGGCCTTCGCCCTCGGGCGGCTCGACATAGCCGAGCGGTACACCAGGAAAGAGCTCCAGCTCGACGAGAGCATAACATACCTGACATACCTCCGCATGGGGCATATCCAGCTGCTGCAAGGACACTGGAAGGAAGGCATAGACTACTACCTGAAGTATGTCAGCGACTACTGCAAGGAGAACGAAGAGACGGCAGACCAGGCACTCATCCTCGTCAGAGAGCAGTTGGAAGCACTCACCGCCAGGGGCGTAGCAAAGGAAGACACCCGCCTCGTGCAGGACATCCTCCAGGCAGCAACCCGCGGCACCCTCTGACCTCATCCCCCGGGCAGCACAGCCTCATCCCCGCGGCAGCAACCCCGAACCATCATAACGGCAAGAAATCAGCCCCGCCATCCCCGCCATTTCATCATTACTAATGATGGGGCTTCATCTATACTAATGATGAGCCCTCATCTATACTAATGTTAAGGCCTCATCTATACTAATGATGAAAACCCGCCCATAGTAAAGATGATTGCGCACCCCCATGACCCTCGCAGCACCCCCTCACGGCCATACCTTATTATATATACGGAAAAAAGTCCGCAAAACCCATGGGAATACGGCGAAAAAATCGTACCTTTGAACCGCAGAAAGGACAAAGTCCAACAATAAACATAACTAAAACAACAAACAAAACAACACCATGAAGAAACTACATCTTATGGCCATCGCACTCTGCATGACCAGTGTTTCCATCGCTCAAGACCTGAGCGTCAAGCAAGCCCTCTTCCAAAAAGGAGACAACATGAACTGGGCAAAGCCCGAAACGCCAGACGGCAACTGGGGCACCATCGACATGACAAGGAACTGGGACGACCAGGGACATGCCATCAACAGCGCCTACGCCTGGTACCGCATCCACCTCACCATACCAAGCAGCCTCCTCAAAGGAGCCGAGCAACAGAAGTTCGTCATCTTCGACCTTCCCAAGGCCGACGACACCGACGAATGCTACCTCAACGGCAAGCTCATAGGCAAGACCGGCAGCATGCCCGGCGACCAAGGCGGCTACAAATCAGCCTGGAACACCGTGCGCAGCTATCCCGTCGACGCCAAGACCGGCGGCATACGCTGGGACCAGGACAACGTCATCGCCATACGCGTGTACAACGCAGGCGAACCCGGCGGACTCTTTGACCGCCCGCTCACCGTCCGCATCCCCAGCCTCCTCGACGGACTCAGCATGCACTTCACCGACGTCAACGACGGAAAGGCACACTGCGACATCGAACTCCGCAACGCCTATCCCCAAGCACAAAACGGAAAGCTCGACCTCAGCGTCACCGACCGTGAAAGCGGCACCGAACTCTACAAAACCTCCAAGAGCATAAGCGTCAAGCAGAACAAACCCGTCCGTCTCACCATACCCTACGACAAGACAAAGTCCTGCCTCCTGACCACCACCTACACAGATACCAAGACCGGCAAGAAACTCACCGAGCGCTTGCCCCTGAAATACATACTCACCCCG
>JAFLUV010000026.1 GCA_022508635.1 Prevotellaceae bacterium | reverse complement strand
TGCGGTGGTCGGTGATTCGGCCTTGGGGATAGTTGTATGTGCGTATCTTGGCCGAACGGTCGCCTGTGCTCACCATGGTCTTACGGCGGCTGGCAATGTCATCGATGTACTTTTGGTGTTCCTTGTCGTAGATGAAGGTACGCAGTCGTGCCAGTGCTCTTTCCTTGTTTTTCGGCTGGTCACGCGTTTCAGTACACTCCACAAGGATTTCCTCGTCCTGATTAGTGAAGGGGTTTCGCCAGATGTAACGAGCACGGACACCCGATTCAACTTTATTGACATTCTGTCCGCCTGCACCGCTACTGCGGAAAGTGTCCCACTTGATGGCGCCTTCGTTAATCTCCACGTCGAACTCTTCTGCCTCAGGCAAGACGGCGACTGTCGCTGCGGAGGTATGGACACGCCCTTGTGTTTCAGTAGCAGGCACACGCTGCACGCGGTGCACGCCACTTTCATACTTCATAATGCCATAAACACCTTCGCCAGTCACGGTGCACACGATTTCCTTATAGCCGCCGACGGCACCTTCGCTGTAGCTGCTAACAGCCATCTTCCAACCCTTTGTCTCGAAATACTTTGAATACATACGAAAGAGGTCGCCTGCAAAAAGTGCTGCCTCGTCGCCGCCAGTTCCGCCACGTATCTCTATTACAATGTTCTTGTCGTCCTCAGGGTCGGCAGGCACAAGCAGGAGTTTTATCTCTTCCTCCAGCAGAGGGAGGCGTTTTTCGCTTTCAGCAAGTTCTTCGCGAAGCATCTCCTTTGTTTCGGAATCTTCCTCAATGGCGAGCATCTCTTTGGCGTCTGTCACATTTTGCAGGCAGCCGATATATTCCTTACGTGCCTCGACGATTTTGCCTAGATCCTTATATTCCTTGGTAAGCTTTACGTAGCGCTTCTGGTCGGTAATGACCGAAGGATCGGTAATGAGGGTGCTGACTTCCTCGAAACGGCTCACAAGGCCTTCTAACTTATCAAGCAGTGTATTACTTTCTGCCATGTTTGTTCTTTTTCTTGTGAGTAAAGTAGAATTGTCGCCATGCAAAAAATATGATAACGAGAAGAGATGCTAAGATGATGTATATCATATACTGGCTATTCTTAAAATGACTTATTTTTCTCCTCTTTTGAATGAAACTTTGAGGGGATGTTTAGTAGTTGAATTCACCGTATTCGCTCTTGATAACGAGGCTCTTTCTGCCTTCTTCAATGTGTCCCACGACTTGTGCATCGATGTTGAAGCTCTTGCTAATACTAATAACCTTCTCAGCATCTTCGGGAGCAGTGTAGACTTCGAGGCGATGTCCCATGTTGAAGACCTTGTACATCTCTGCCCAATCTGTGCTGCTACATTCTTGTATTGCCTTGAAGAGAGGTGGTACAGGGAACATGTTGTCTTTGACGATACGGCAGTTCTCGCCAACAAAATGCAATACCTTTGTCTGTGCTCCACCTGTGCAATGCACCATACCATGAATCTCGGGGCGCATCTCATCAAGCATCTTCTTGACGACAGGTGCATAGGTTCGCGTGGGAGAAAGGACAAGTTTACCCATCGTTCCCCCATATCCCTTCAGGGAGAGGGGAGCTTCCTTCAGCGAACTTTCTGAAAGAGGAGGCAGGGGATCTGTCAGTTGATACTTCCCACTGTAGACGAGTTCCTCGGGCATGGTATGGTCATAGCTTTCGGGATACTTTTGGGAAAGGTATTTGGCAAAGATATCGTGGCGGGCACTAGTGAGTCCGTTGCTGCCCATGCCGCCGTTGTATGTCTTTTCGTATGTAGCTTGACCGCATGAGGAAAGTCCCACGATGACATCGCCTGGACGGATGTTAGCATTGTCAATGACATCGGATCGTTTCATGCGGCAAGTCACAGTGCTGTCCACAATGATAGTTCTCACCAAGTCACCCACGTCGGCAGTCTCTCCTCCAGTGCCGTAGATGCCTATACCCATATTGCGCAACTCCTGCATCAGTTCGTCTGTCCCGCTAATGATGGCGGAGATAACTTCACCAGGAATGAGCATCTTATTACGGCCGATGGTGGAAGAAACTAAGATATTGTCGACGGCTCCTACGCAGAGCAGGTCGTCAGTGTTCATGATGAGTGCGTCCTGAGCGATGCCTTTCCAGACACTCAAGTCACCGGTCTCCTTCCAATACATGTAGGCGAGACTTGATTTTGTACCGGCACCATCGGCATGCATGATGTTGCAGTATTCCGGGTCACCGCCTAAGATGTCGGGGATTATCTTGCAGAAAGCCTGCGAGAAAATGCCCTTGTCAATGTTCCTGATAGCATTGTGGACATCCTCCTTCGCTGCGCTTACACCGCGCATCATATAGCGTTGATTGCTCATGTTCATGTACGTCTTTTCATTTTCGATTGCAAAGATATGGTAAAAAAATCATATTTGCAAATTCCAAGCTTCCTACTTGTGTTCCCAAGACTGTTTCTCGCAAGAGCATCCTACGAAGCATCTTTTGTGTGATGGCGCATAAACCGACAAAATGACATGTCCTTTTATTCGTGTTGTCTGCATTTCAGACATATATCCTATTGGCATTTATGTTGTTTCTATGTTTTGTGAAAGCCGAAGCGAAGGCAGAGGCAAAAGAAAATAGGAGACAAATTAAACGAAGTATTAACTAAATTTATAGGAGGAACAAATTATGTTACCAGTAATGTTTAGAAACAATTGGATGCCGGCTGTGTTTGAAGGTTTCTTGGGCTCTGACATCATGCCACGTACAAATGGTACGGCACCCGCAGTTAACGTAAAAGAGAGTGAAACGGAGTACGTTATGGAATTGGCTGCACCTGGCATCAAAAAGGAGCACTGCCGTGTGGGTATCAACAAAGACGGCAACCTTACCATCGCCATTGAAAACAAGGTGGAGCAGAAGCAAGAAGATAAGCTTCATCACTACTTGCGCCGTGAATTCTCTTACATGAACTACGAGCAGAACTACACTCTGCCCGAGGACGTGGAGCGCGACGGAATTACGGCTAAGGCCGAGGATGGTATCCTGACTGTCACTATGCCGAAAGTAGCCAAAGAAGAGAAAAAGTATGCCAAGGCCATCGAGGTCTGCTAAACATCCGCTTCCGTCTTGAGGCTTTAAAAAGAAGAGCGACACTCCAGAAAGAGTGCCGCTCTTCTTTTACCTGTTTCAGTAAAGCAGCGCCATGACGCTGGAGCTTACTGGCAAAAATGTTCCTTGACACGGATGATGGTAAGTCCGTCACGCAGGGGAAGGATGACCTTCTCCACACGGGGGTCAGCGGCAACCAAGTCGTTGAAGGCTTGTACGCCACGTGTTTGCAGGTCGCTCTCTTTTGCCTTTCCGGTGACGCGGCCATACCACAGCGTGTTGTCTGCCACGATGTAGCCGCCCGGTTTCATAAGTGGCATAAGCATCTTATAGTAAGCGACATATTCACGCTTGTCTGCATCAATATAGGCAAAGTCCCACAAGCCGCCCATCGGTGGCAGGAGTTGCAATGCATTGCCTATGTGCAGGTGTATCTTGTCGGCATAGGGACTTTCGCCTATCCACTGGCGCAGGAAGTCCTCGTTCTCGTCAAAAATCTCAAAGGTATGCAATTCGGCACCCTCCTGAAGTCCCTCTGCCATACATAAGGTGGCATAGCCGCTGAAGGTGCCCAGTTCGAGCACTTTTTGCGGCTTTGTCATTTCGATGAGCATTTTCAACAATCTTCCTTGCAGATGACCGCTTGCCATCTGCCCATAGGAGAGCCGCAGTTGCGTGTCGCGCCAAAGTGCGTGCAGGTAGTCGCCTTCGGCATCAATGTGGGCAAGGATGTACTCGTCAAGTGTCATTCAGTCCGGGCTTGGCTGGCGTTGGCGAGCAACGCCTCGATGGCAAGGCGGTAGCTGTCCAGGCCAAATCCGCCTATGAAGCCTACGCAACCGGGGCTGATGATGGAGTGGTGGCGGAACTCTTCGCGTTGGTAGACGTTGCTGATGTGTACCTCGACGGTTGGCGTGCTGACGCTCTTGAGTGCGTCAAGGATGGCGATGCTGGTGTGCGTGTAGGCGCCTGCATTGAGGACGATGCCGTCGCGGTCGAAGCCGACCTCGTGAATCTTGTCGATGATTTCGCCCTCTGTGTTGCTTTGGAAATAGTCGATGCGTACTTTGGGGAAGCGTGCTCGCAGCTCCTTCAGGTAGTCTTCCCATGTACGTTTGCCGTAGATTGTCGGCTCACGGACGCCCAAAAGGTTGAGATTTGGACCGTTTATAATTTGTATTCTCATGATTTTGTTGTAATTTTGTTGTCGATATGTGCTTGTTCTCGCTACAAAGGTATAAAATATATGAAGAATGAAGCACGAAGAATGAAGAAAAATTTCCTTAAGTAGCAAATTTGTCGTTTTAGACTACAAACTCGCAAATCATGCATTACGAACTGAGCAACACCAACGTCGTGGGCAACGCCATTCTCCGCCGCTACGTACAGTACCTGCGCATGGAGCGTTCCTATACGTCCAATACGCTGAATGCCTACTTGATGGATTTGCAGAAGCTCCTTAACTATTTTGCTGACGAGGGCATTGATTTCCGGCATGCCACTTTGGCGCAGATGGATCATTTCGCGGCTACCCTGCAGGGGCTTGGCGTACAGCCGCGTTCGGTGGCTCGTATCCTGAGTGGCGTTCGCTCCTTCTATCGCTTCCTGACCATTGAGAAGGAGGTTGAGACAGACCCTACGGAACTGCTCGAGAGCCCGAAAATCGGCAGGCATCTGCCCGAGGTGCTGAGCTTGCCGGAGATAGATGCCATTGAGGCTGTCATTGACACAAGCAGGCCTGACGGCGTTCGCGACCTTGCCATCGTTGAAGTGCTTTTCAGCTGCGGGCTCCGTATCAGTGAACTGTGCGGTCTGAAAATCAGTGAGCTTTATCTGGAGGAAGGCTATCTCCGCGTGCATGGCAAGGGGCGCAAGGAGAGGCTGGTTCCCATTGGCGGCATGGCCGTCCAGCGGCTGCGCGACTGGTTCGTGGTGCGGCAGGACATTGACGTGCGACCCGGCGAGGAGGACTATGTTTTCGTCTCGTTGCGTCGCGGCAGACACCTGAGCCGTGTCACTCTCTTCGTCTACATCAAAGAGTACGCTGCCAAGGCAGGCATTCGCAAGAGCATCAGTCCGCACACCTTTCGTCACAGCTTCGCCACGCAGCTCCTGGAGGGCGGAGCCAACCTGCGTGCCATACAGGCAATGCTGGGGCACGAGGACATCGCTACGACCGAAATCTATACGCACATCGACAAGACACGCCTGCGCAAGGAAATCCTGGAGCATCATCCAAGAAACATCCAGAAGGGGTGAAATTCTCCTTCACGCTCCTTCTGCCTGAGCAAAGACAGCTGCCGTCGCCTTACCGGCATCTGCCAGAGGATTCCTGCTTATCTTGAATGCCATACCTGAATGAGAGTCCTGCCGGTAACGCGGTTCAGCCCTCCTCTTCGCTATTTTCTTATTATCTTCCCTATAGGTAACATATTATCTTTCCTATAGGGAACATCGCATCTTTCCTATAGGGGAGATATAACCTTTCCTATAGGGAAGATAATGACGAAACGGTATTTTCAAATTGTGCAACGTAGCCCCAGACATGATGAGATGCCATTAAAAAGGGATAGAAAAGAGAAGGAAGTGGCGAAAAGAATCACCACTTCCCTGTCGGTTTAGCCATGTCCGTTGGCTATCGTAATTCGTAAATCGTAGAATGCCAGCAGGCCTTGAGAGCCCGGAGAGGCGATGTACAAAGCAAGGCGGGGGAAGTTACCCGGCAGCCTCTCCTCTGTCGGTCCTGACCCAAGTTACCCTTCTATGAGGACGGTGGCATAGGCAGAGATGCCTTCCTCGCGGCCGGTAAAGCCCAGCTTCTCGGTCGTAGTGGCCTTGATGGATACATCGTCAGCATCAATGCCCATAGTGTCAGCCAGACATTGCTGCATCTCAGGAATGCGCGCCTTCAGTTTCGGGCGTTCGGCACAAACGGTAGCATCAACGTTACCTACCCTGTAGCCCTTCGTGGCAATGAGCTGAACAGTCTTTTGCAGCAGTATCTTGCTGTCTATGCCGTGAAAGTCTTCGCTGTTATCTGGGAAATGGTAGCCGATGTCGCGCATGTTGGCGGCACCGAGCAGGGCATCGCAAATGGCATGGATGAGTACGTCGGCATCGCTGTGGCCAAGCAGACCCAGCGGATGGTCGAAGCGTATGCCGCCCAGCCACAACTCACGTCCCTCCACCAATTGGTGGACATCATAGCCGAAGCCAACCCTTATTTTCATCTTCTTCTTGCTTTGCCAAAGAGGTCGCGCATGCCGTCCAGGTCGAAGCCAAGCGAGAAGCGCATGGTCTGATCCAGTGGGTTGCTCTGCGCGGTACTGAAGACATAGGAGGCATCAACCGAGAAGACACTCATGTGGAAGCCGGCACCAACGGTGAAGTACTTACGGTTACCCTTGTTCTCCGCCTCATGGTGATAGCCTGCACGGAGCATGAAGCGGTCGTTATAGGTGTATTCAGCACCGAGGCTGTACTGTATCTCCTCCATCTCTTCCTTGAAGCCGCCCGGCGCATCGCCGAAGCTCTTGAAGATACCCGCAATGGAGGAGATGTCATAGTAGTCCTTCTGCACACGATCCATATAGTCGTTGTCCGCCTCGTCCTCGTTCTGCTTGGGATAAGTGGGGACAAGCATCTTGTTCAAATCGACGGCAACGCTGAATTTGTTGTATTCGTTGAAAGGAACGGTCAGGTTGAAACCAATGCGGAGATTCGCAGGAATGAACTCGGAGTTGTCGCTGCCGCCGTATGTAATCTTGGAACCAATGTTGCTGATATTGATACCCCAGCCAAAGCTGCACTCTCGATTGCCTGCCATGAAATATCCAAGGCGATAGAGGGCAATGTCGGCAGCAAAAGCCTTGCCGGCGCTGCTCTCTGCAGTATAGTCATACTTGATGTCAGAAAGGATGAATCGCAGGTTGACCGCCATGGAGAATGTCTCGCTGAGCATGCGGCTGTAGCCTGCATCAAGGGCGAACTCGTAGGGCTTGATAGTCATGTCGTCCATATCTGCCAGGAAGACTTCGCCCAGACTGAAGTAGCGCAGGGAGGCATGTACTGCACTGTAGTCACCAATACGGTAGAAACCGGTCAGGTTGGCCAGATTGATGTCGTTGACCAGTTTGCGCAGCCATGGCGTGTAGCTGACCCCGACACCGGCGCGGGCTATGTTGAAAGGGTACTTGGCAGGATTCCAGTACTGCGAATAGACATCAGCCTCGGTAGCGGCACCGATGTCGCCCATGCCGCCACCTCGGGCGTCGGGAGCAATAGAGAGGGACGTCACGGCAGAGTTTACCGGATTGAACATATTCTGCTTGTCCTGTCCTTGTGCTGTTTCTGTATAGCAGATAGCAACAAACAACAGCAGAGTGTGGAGAATTCTGTATGCTTTCATTGTGTTCTGTTTCGGCGTTTATACGCTATAATAACTGAAAAAGAGGCTTATTTATTGTTTAGAACCACGATTTTTTGTGTCTTTGTAGTCCAGTTGCTTTCCCCGCACCTTACTTTTGCACGATAGAGGTAGATGCCGGTACCGACTTTCGCGCCTGCTCCATTGGTGAGGTTCCAGGTGACGGAGTGTATGCCGTTATTGTTGCTGGCGGTCTCTTCATGCATCCAGATACGGCGGCCAGAGAAGTCGAACACCTCAAAAACAAAGTCGCAGTCGCTGCCGGGCAGGTCGTAGCTGAGGATGAAGTTCGTGCTGTTGACCGCAGGGTTTTGGCTTGCCGTAAGGCGCAGGATGTTGGTGGAAAGCCCATCGTCTACTACGAAGTCAAGACTGGTTTCGCTGGTATTGTTTAAGACATCCCATGCTCGGAAGGTAAGACTATGGGGACCATTCTCGAGCTGCGGAATGCTATAGGCAACGGTGCCGCGAGTGAAGTCGCCAAACTCGTGCGTATAGTTCTCGTTGATATTGAAGGTGAGTCCGCTCTTGCCGTCAATGCAGAGTATCAGGTCATGCCCTATACCATTGCCGCTGGCATTGATGCCGCTGGCATCAGTGAGTTGTGCCACGAAGAAAGGCGTGGCATTAACCGTGCCGCCGTTCTGGAAATCCTCGTTGTTAAGGTAGGCATATATCTGGGGGCCTTCGGTGTCATAGTCTGTGCTTTCCACCATGCCTCCCAAGGGTATGTCCTCGTTGTAGCCGTTGGCCTCCATGCTTCCGTCGTCGCTTAGGGCATAGAAAACTAAGCGGCCAGCCTCATTGCTGAAATTTATGTCAATGGGGATGATAAACTCCTCGTTGAACATGCCAGCACGCACACTGTCTTGCGATTCATAGAGCAAGGCGTTACGGTCGGTGAAAGTGAAAGGTACGCTGGCTCCGGCGTTGTTGCGGCAGATGACAGTCTCCTTGTTATCAAAAAGGCGTGTATGGACGACACCGTTGAAGGTGGTTAGGATGCTGCCGTCCGATTGCTCTACATGTCCGTATAGTTTGACACGCTCACCTGCACGGAGTGGAATGGAACTGCCGTCCACCCTCTTGCCGTTGATGCTGTCCACGACGATGCGCTGCAAGGGAGCACCCATCGTGAGGGCTGGGTCGCCAAGCAAGGCATAGTGCAGCTTGTTCTCCAGATAGCCTGCTTCAAGCCCGTCGCTGATGATGCTGTTCTTCGCCAGGCGTATGGCATCGCCAATACGGTTGCGTTCCTTCTTTCCGTTCGTAGTATTAGTAGCAAAAAGATACTGCGTGAAGTAGCGGTTCATGGTGTAGTTCTGCGTGGCGTAGACGGTACGCGTAGTGCCGTAGAAAGCAAGTGCACCGCCGTTTGGGTTGAGCACGGCGGACTCGCCGATGTTGCTGGTGTTTGAGTCGAAAGGCATGACATCGCAGGCGCAGGTAATCCACAATGGTAACTTCGTGCTCTTGTTGTTTTCGAAGTCTTCTCGCAGCAGGACGTACTCATGGCTGAAACCGTAGGCGGCAGCGTGTCCGGTATAGTCCATCACCAAAGCACCGTCGGCCATCTGCTTTTTAATTTGCTTCGTAACTTCCGGGTATGTGTTGCTGTTTGTTGAGCTAACACGAGTGTATGCGTCCCACATGATCTTGTGTACCTCCATCTCAGGGTTCTTGGAGATGATACTTTCTGCCACGTTGTTTGCATAGCGCATGTGCTCGTTTTCGTCACCGTCGTCGCCAAGGAAGTAGACAAGGTTCTTCCATGGGCCGGCATTCTTGTTGCTCATGAAAGAGATGCACTTATCTACCATGATCTTGGCCGCTGCCGCGGTGGTAACAGGAAAGCGGCCTATGCCGATGTCGCTCTTTTCGCGGAGCAGGTTGACGCCCTCACCGTCGTCAAGCAATCCAAAGTAGTCCTCCATGATATAGCTTTTGGTGTCGCTGAAGCTATTTTCGCTTTCATAGCAAAGGAGATAATCGTCGGGATTGCTGTTGCGCCATGTACCAGAAAGCATACGGTTGTCCCAGGCACAGTCGCCCATGAGCAGGAGATATCGGGGTGCTACGTCACTGCTGGCAGCCTTGTCATAGAGCATTTTCATAAAAAGGCGAAAGGCCGTAGGGTCTGGTGTACCGCTGGAGAACTCGTTATACACCTGGTCGGCACGAACAATGCCTACGCGCAGTCCATCATAGAGAGCGTGTGCATCGGCGAGGCGTTGAGCCTCGGAAAGTAGCTTGCCGCTGGCTGGTATGATGATGACCATATCGAGGCTGTCAAGGCTGTGAAGATTTTGGTTCTCGATGTTTCCCACGACAACAGGCTCCGGGAAAGCCGCCGATGTATTAAACGCCACAAAATGTTGCGCGCCATTATCTACCTTGAAACGATAAATGCCTTCTGTCTGTGTGCCCTCAATCAGTGCATCCTTTGTGCCAACGCTTCCAGTACGAATGACCTTGACGTTTGTTCCTACAACGTCGAAACATGCGGGATTGTTGTTGTCGGAACTGAAATCAACGAAGCCGTTGGCAGTAGTGCTAAGCTTACGGTCGTAATTGTAAGCAAGATAATCCAAATGTGCCTTTTTGCCTGACTCAGAGCGAAGGTTTACTGTGAGCTTGGCAGGTGTGCCTTGGCTACTTAAGTCGTAGTTACGTGTAGTGGACGTAGCAAAGACATATTCTCCCGGCGGTGTTATGGTAAATTTCCCTGCCTCAGTCCCATTGATAGTTACGGTAACGGTGTTCGAGGCATCATCTGATCCGGTGAAGACTACCGACAGCTTCCCATTCGCCACAGGATCCGTGGCGGAAAGTGAGTAATTATGTGAGTTGGTGATGGCATAGTCTTCCCCGTCAAAAAGGTGGCGTCCGAGGGCATGCCACGCAAACTCGTCCTTCTCATAGAGGGTATGCGCCCTTGTCGTGGTGTATGTGAGTGCAGAGTTATTTGTAGTGGCATTGAGGGTTTCTATTTGCGATGGTTTGTCTTCTTCAGTCAAGAAGTAGCAGGCGAGGCGGGCATAAGTGTTGGAAATGCGAGTGTCTCCCGTCCAGTAAACGAGGCCATTGCCCCAAAAAAGCCAACTGTCCGTCTGGCTGTTGTAGTAGAGCGGTACTTCGACCATGTCGTCGTGATGCGTGTTCCTATTGATGTATTCAGGCAAAAGATGTCCGCCGTAGCCATAGAGATGCACTTTGTCTGGATTGGTAAACCCCATCTTCTTAAGTGATGCACGCGAGAGCTGATAAAGTCCGTCCTCGGTGATGCCGATCTTTACCCATTTGCCGTTTGCCAAACGGGAGCTGGCAGCATAGCGATTATCTGCGTTCGATTCCTTACGGGCTTCAAGTCTTCCGTTCCATGTAGCATTGATGACTATCTGCGCGCTGGTGAGTTTCTCATATTTTCCATCCTTTCGACGAATCGGGATGAAAGAGATGTCAAGCAACCCTTTCCCGCGTTCTACTCCGATGAACGTTTCGACATCAATTGTTTCGTTGATGAGGCTATCGAAGCGTTCGGCAACTAAAGCTTCTTTAGCACTAAGTGCTGCGTATTCAGGATAGAGCAGCGAAACGTTGTACGTGTGTGTCCGATGGTCGCTCTCAAGCGGAACGACTTCGGTATAGACAGGCAGTACAGAGTCAATACGCATTTCGTTCCAGTCCATGCTGGTAAAGTTTAACTCCTTTTCTTGCTGGCTTGCAATGGTTTGCGTCAGCATAACAAGTGTCAGGTATATCGTAAAGATCCGTTTCATATATAGTCATTTATTATTTCTTCGCTTGCTCCATGTCCTTTTTCATCGTGCCCTACTTGACATTGAACTCTATTACCTTTTCTCCTTCGAGGTATCCCTCCAGATGGTCATCAATGCAGACTGCCCCAACGCCTGCTGGTGTGCCGGTGAAGATGATATCACCAGTCTTGAGAGTAAAGAACTGGCTAATGAAACTAATTAACCTGTCCACCCCGAAAATCATATCAGCGGTGTAACCCTCCTGTACCTGTTTACCATTGCGACGCAGATGGAATTGCAACTCTTGAATGCCCTTGCCGTAATGGGCGAGTGGTATCCACCGTCCCACGGCAGCACTGCCGTCGAAACCTTTGCAGAGATCCCAAGGCAACCCTTTTTGCCGCAGCTGCTCTTGCAGGTCGCGGGCTGTGAAATCAATACCTACCGTCACTTCGTCATAATAACGGTGTGCAAAACGTTCGGGGATACTGCGTCCCAGATGATTAATGCGTACACAGAGTTCTGCCTCGTAGTCGCATCGTTTTGTGAAACTAGGTACGAAGAAAGGTTTCCCCTCTGTTAGCAACGCTGAGTCTGCCTTAGTGAACACTACAGGTTCCTCCATGTATAATAACGAATTATGCAGTTCTTTATTGTGTGCCGCATAGTTCATTCCTATTCCAAATATCTTCATTGCGGGTGTAAAGATACAAAAAAAAGTGAACCCTTTGTACGAAGAGCTCACTTTTTTCAGGTTCAAGACCGTCTTTCGCTGCTTATAGCTTTTATTCTGAGCGCAGAGTGAAACGCTTGAAGTCGGTGATAGTAAGTTCCTTGTCGATGCTCTTGAGGTAGGACTCGACAGTGAGGTTCTTGTCCCAAATGTACTCTTGGCTCATCAGACAGTTTTCTTTGAGGAACTTGTTTAGGCGACCCTTGGCGATGTTCTGAATCATACTTTCGTTGAGGTTTGCTGCCTTCTCTGCAGAAACAGTAGCAATGATTTCCTTTACCTTGGTAACGTCCTCAGCTGTAATCCAGCCTTTCGCCTGGTTGCTCTCCATATGATCTTCACTATCGAAGTGGGCGGGGTTGAAACCAGCCTTTTTGATTGCTGCCTCAACAGCTTTCTGTATTTGCTCTGCTTTGGATTTCTCGATGGCAACGGCCAGCTCATTGTCCTTGACACTTTGAGGAACACCTGTCTCATCAATAGCAACAGGAGCAGCACTGGCAATTTGCATAGCAATGTTCTTGCCAACGGTTTCATCTTCTACCTTCTTGCTCAATGCAAGCATGGCGCAGAGACCATTGCGGTTCATGTGGTTGTATGTAGCGATATTCTCACCCTCAATGGTGCAATAGCCGTCCAGCTCCATCTTTTCGCCTGTGATGCCACTGCGTGCAGTAACTGCCTCTGCAACGGTACTTTCGCCCATTGGCAGTGCCTTCACTTCATCAAGAGTCTTGCATTTTGCTGCTACGGCAGCGTCCAGGATGCTCTGTGTCAACGCCACAAAATCAGCGTTATTAGCTACAAAATCTGTTTCGCACTTCAAGGCGATGATAGCGCCAAAGCCATTTTCTGCCTTTACGAGCACGCAACCTTCGGAAGCCTCGCGGTCGCTACGCTTTGCAGCTACAGCCTGACCTTTTTTGCGTAGGTATGCTACAGCACCATCAATGTCGTCACTTTCTGCCAGAGCCTTCTTACAGTCTGCCAGACCAGCACCCGTCATCTCGCGGAGCTTCTTGATATCGTTCATTGTAACTTCCATAGTAATTATAGTTATGTGTTTAAAGGTTCATTATTCAGCCTCAGGTGCTCTTTCCTCTTCCTCACGAGCTTTACCGCTACGGCGACCTCTTTTCACAGGCTGATCTTCCTGTTCTGTAGCAGCTTCGCTATCAGCCTTCTCTGCCTTGCGCTCTTCAAGACCTTCGTTGATTGCTGCACAGCAGGTCTGAAGGATAATTTCGATGCTCTTACTTGCATCATCGTTTGCGGGGATAACGAAGTCAATGTTGTCGGGGTTGCTGTTTGTATCAACAATAGCGAACACAGGTATGCCCAAACGGTTGGCTTCACGCACGGCAATCTGCTCTTTCAGTACATCAACGACGAAGAGGGCAGAAGGCAGGCGGTTGAGATCAGCGATAGAGCCGAGGTTCTTTTCCAGCTTGGCACGCTGGCGGCTTACCTGCAGAATCTCACGCTTGGAGAGATTGCTATATGTTCCGTCAGCAGTGAGTTTATCTATGTTTGCCATCTTCTTTACGGCCTTGCGGATGGTGGGGAAATTGGTGAGCATGCCACCAGGCCAGCGCTCAATAACATAGGGCATACCTACTGAACTGGCGAGATCGGCAACGCATTGTTTGGCCTGCTTTTTGGTAGCGACAAAGAGGATCTTCTTTCCGCTCTTAGCAATTTGCTTCATGGCTTCGGCAGCTTCATCAACCTTAGCAACGGTCTTGTGCAGGTCAATGATGTGAATGCCATTACGTTCCATAAAGATATAGGGAGCCATAGCGGGGTTCCACTTCCTCTTGAGGTGACCGAAGTGACATCCGGCCTCCAACAGTGTATCAAAATTTGTTCTTGACATTTGTGTGTGTTGTTTGTTTGTGTTTACTTTCTTGTTAATTCTTTTTGTTTGTTAGAACCAATCTGCGAGTAGTCCTTTCTACATGCCTATATAATTATAATGTAATAGATATAATAATGATATGCATGTGTGTGGAGTCTGGCAGATTTAGATACTAAACCTTGTACAAGTGACACATTAACGCTTGCTGAACTGGAAGCGACGGCGTGCCTTTGGACGTCCTGGCTTCTTTCTCTCGACCTCTCGACTGTCGCGTGTCATGAAACCTTCTGCACGGAGTGCTTTCTTGTCTTCTGCGTTGATTTTTACTAAAGCACGCGCAATGGCAAGGCGAAGAGCCTGAGACTGTCCTGTGTAGCCACCACCATAAAGGTTAACGTTGATGTCATACTTCTCTGTTGCTTCGAGCAGAGCCAAAGGCTGCTTTACCACATACTGCAGGATGGTGCTGGGGAAGTACTCTGTCAGGTCACGCTTGTTGATTGTGATTTTGCCACTACCTTCACTGACGTACACGCGGGCTACGGCGCACTTGCGACGACCCAACGCATTTGCAATGTATTTCGTATCCATATCGGGAGTTTATTTATACTGGTTAATATCAATGGCCTTAGGGCTTTGTGCCTGTTGCTTGTGATCTGCACCACCATAAACATAGAGGTTGCCGAGCAGTTGGCTAGCCAGCTTGTTCTTAGGTAACATACCTTTTACTACGCGACGAATCAGCTTGTCAGCACCGTTGGGCTTAGCCAAGATGTCTGCAGGAGTTGTCTGGCGCTGTCCGCCAGGATATCCCGTGTATGACAGATAAACTCGCTCTGTCATTTTCTTACCAGTGAGAATGATTTTGTCGGCGTTCACGATGATAACATTGTCACCGCAGTCCACATTGGGTGTGAACTCAGCCTTGTATTTGCCTCTCAGCAGTTTTGCCACCTTTGTGCAAAGACGACCCAGAACTTGGTCAGTAGCGTCAACTACTACCCATTCCTTCTTGACGGCAGCCTTGTTGATAGAGATGGTCTTGTAACTCAAAGTGTCCATTCTTTGTCCTTTTTTGTTTGTTCTACCTTGTTTTATTTCTCTTGTGTCGGTGCGATTCCCGAACCGCCCGTTCAGGCCAATGAGACGGACTATTCACACGCACCAATCAGAGTCATTTTGTGACTCTTTGATAATAATCGGCTTGCAAAGGTACGACTTTTTTATTAATCTGCAAGTATCAATCTGTTTTTTTATTATGTATCACAAGTTTTTTGCATATTACGCTTGCGAAAAACAGGGTAAAGGACGTACTTATCAGTGCGGATGTACTCTGATAAGGTCCCTGATGCGACGCATCACAGGCCAGATGCCTGGCATAGTAAGGAGTTTGGCAAAGCGTATATGCTGGTTGTCGGCGATGTGCATTTCCTTCTGCATATTCAGGGCTTCAGCGCGCAGTGCAGGCTTCCCACTGCGGAAGGCATGCATTAGCAGCTTATGGATACGTGCTTGCAGAAAGCAGTCAAAGCGAGGTGACGTGATGTGGAAAAATTGGCTTAGGTCAAAGGAAAGGTGTGTAACGTTTGCCCAGAAGTGGAACTGCTTCTCCTCATTTTGGGGATTGGAAAGGCTTTCGCCGCCCCATGAATAGGCGAGGGTTGGACGGTCAATGTAGGCAACGTCACCCATGCGCGCCAGGAAGAAACAGGTTTGTACATCCTCGCAGTGGTAGGTTTCGGGGTCGAAGAACTGTGGATATTCCTGCATCGCGCGACGTATCCATTCGTTACGGTAGAGAGCCGTGCAGAGATGGATGGCTGGACGCTGTCCGGGTGACAGAATATCGATAAGTAGGGTCTGGTCATTGATAGTTGGCTTGCCCGGGGAGATCAACTTTTTTGTCTGTTCGTTGTATTTTTGCCAGTCGGTATGTACAATGCCGACGTGCGGGTTGGTGTCAAGAATATAAGCCGAGGCTTCGAGCTTCGTCTCGTCAATCCAGAAATCGTCGCCCGAACAATCGGCAATGTACTTGCCCCGGCATGCTCTCAGGCAATCGAAATAGTTCCTAACAAAGCCCTTGTTTGGGGCAGGTGGCATGAGGCGTACTATATCGGGGTGTAACTCTTGATATTTGCTACAAATGGCTCGTGTGCCGTCGGTAGAGCCATCGTCGCCAATGACAACTTCCAAAGGAAGTCTGCATTTCTGCATCAAAATACTGTCAAGCGTGCGCCCAATGGTGTTTTGTTGATTATATGTGCATACTATAACGGATATGAGGTCGTGATAAGGCATTGCTGGGATCTTGAAGTTTCGGGATAAATATTCATAATATCTTTCTGGCTGCAAATATACGACATATTTTTAGTTAGGTAAGTCCGTAAATTAAAAAAAGCAAGAATTAAGAACGGTGCACAGTAAAATGTGAACTATTTTTCGTACCTTTGCACGCTCGAACGATAAATTAGGCAGATGAACAAACTCAAGAACCTACATAACGGTGATGCCAGCAATGCTTCATACGACCATGTGCTGAAGTACACGGGTATTTTTGGCAGCGTACAGGGGATGAAGATGTTGTGTAGCGTAGGGCGGCAAAAGCTTACCACCAAGATACTTGGAAGCATGGGTATCGGGTTAATTTCTGCTTATGGTTCTGTCTCCGAGTTCCTTTACAACGCCAGCAATATGGGCATTCCCCTAAATGCTACGCGCCAGACGAGCGAACTCTATGAGGAGGGATCGGAGGAGAAGATAGGGCATCAGGTGATGGTCATCCGCACGTGGATGCTGTGGGCGGCTCTCGTTTCTGTGGTCATTTGCCTTCTTTTTTCACCTGTTATCAGTTATTTCTTTTTCAACCACGACTGGCACCACTGGCCAGAGGTGATGCTTACCTCGCTTGTGGCGGTGGGCAACATCATTGCTGAGGGCGAATGTGCCATATTAAAAGGACTGCGACAGGTGCGCAAGGTAGCAATTATCGAAACAGTTCTGTCGATTGGCACACTGCTTTGCACTATCCCTATGTATTGTCTGTTTGGGATAGGCGGTGTCATCCTGGGGCTTATCGGCTGTGCCGCACTATCGATGCTGGTGCATTTTTCCTTTTCACTCCGTTTGGTTCCCTACCGTGTACAGCCGTTCTCATACAAGACCTTTGTGGAGGGTCTACCGTTAGTTAAGGTCGGCATACCGTATGTACTCGCGGGTATTGCTAATTCTCTCCTGCAGATGGCGATTCCTGCCATCATTTTGGCTTCCCGCACGATGGCTGACTACGGGCATTATCAAGCAGGATGGACAGTGATGGTCGGTTATGCGGGTTTGGTTTTTATGGCACTTGAGTCGGACTATTTCCCCCGTCTTTCCGGCGAGGTCAACAATGTACGACGCATGAACTTCACCATCAACCAACAGACAGACGTGTGCATACTTATCATTACGCCGTTGCTTATCTTGCTTGCTCTGTTTATGCCCTACGTGCTGTCCGTGCTTTACGAGGATGAGTTTTTGGTTGTCAGCGGCATGGCGACTGTCTCAGTCTACTATACCTTTTTGCGTTGCATATCGCTTCCTTTGGGCTACAGCATTCTTGCCAAGGGGCACAGTATGGTCTTCCTGGCTATGGAAGTCATTTACGATGTCCTGCTTGGGCTGCTTATCTGGGTTTGCTACAATGGTTTCGGACTTATCGGGGCAGGTGTTGCACTCTCTGTCGGTGCGTTCTACGATGTAGTGGTCTATTCCCTTTATTGCCACATTCGCTATGGCTATGCGATGCGCCGCAGTACACAGTTGCTCTTCCTGTTGCAGTTTGTCTGCCTGACGGTGGCGGTGGCAACTTGCTTCATGCTGTCTGACACAGATCTGATGCGCTACGTCGTGGGCGGAGCTGCTTTCTTGTCTTCGGCAATCCTGAGCTTTGTCTGGCTACGTCGCCGTTCGGGTTGTATGCGACATCTTTTTGCCTGACAATAACAGAGACAGTCGGTGACACGGATACTGCATAAACATGCAAAGAAGCGCGACTCCCGGCGAACGGCTCCAAAATGTCTTATAACATAGTGAGAATTAGCATGTTGACAACATAGTCACTCGTGCCCGACAACTGAGTCACTTGTAGCCTACGACTGACTCACTTGTCGTCCACGAGTGACTAAGGCGTCGCAGACCAGTGACTGACCACACGAAAACGACTCCCTGAGCCCTCCCCGGGAATGCATAAACCAGACACAAACGCTGCATACATGCAGCATAAAGCAAACATTATTTATTAACCCTAAAAACTA
>JAFLUV010000025.1 GCA_022508635.1 Prevotellaceae bacterium | reverse complement strand
TTGAGTTGTTCTTCCTGATTTCCGTTGCTGAATATCTCTTGCAGGGCATCCTGCCCTATCTGCATGGCTATCTTCGGGTCTGTCTGTATCTTTCCGTCCATATAGGCCACGGCCATGTTCTCCTCCTTTTCCGGCGGTGTGAGGAAGATGAAGGCGAAGGCCGCGATGCAGGCTGCCGCCACCAGGGGCCACAGGGAAGTCAGCCGCCTTTTCTCCTTCAGTGGAGCCGAGAATCTGTCCAGGGCTTCTGCCGAGGGTGTCTTCGGCCTTTCGTCCAGCAGGGCAAACATCTGTGCGTAGGGAATCAGGTCTGCCGGCAGGTTGTCGGCCTTGTTGAAGTATTCACACAGCGCCTTCAGTTCCTCCTGCGTGTTCGTTCCCTCGAGATATCGGTCGAGGAGTTCATGTATGTTTTCCGGTGTTGCCTTCTTCATCTTACTTATGGTTTAGGTTTTGTTGTGCATCATGAATTGCTTCAATAGTGTTTTGCGGGCCTTGCAGAGGGTTGCGCGAACCGTTGTCTCGCTGATGCCCAGCAGTTCGGCTATCTCACTGTTCTCAAGCCCGTCCTGCTGGCTCATTCTCAGTATCTGCATCTGCGAGGCCGGCAGTTCCCCGATACGCTCCTCAAGCCACCGGGCGTTTTCCTTCTCCTCCAGCATCCACTGGGAATCGTGTGCACTGGCCAGCCTCATTTCCTCGTTCAGTTCCAGCGGAATGATTTTCCGCTTGCGGAGTTTGGAGATACACAGGTTCCGGCAGATGGCGTATGCCAATGCAGGAATGGAACGGACGGCGTCGAGCTCGCCCCTGATGCTCCAGAGTTTGAGCAGCGTGTCCTGCACGTTGTCCTCAGCCTCGGCCTCATTGCCGAGGAACCGTTGGCTGGCAGCCAGTATGTCGGCTCTCAGCCTGCGAACCAATATGCAGAACTCTTGTTTTTCCATGCTGCTGCTGATGCATTCTACCAATATAGACGCAAAAATAGGAAAAATGTTCCCACAAACATGAAAAAAAAGTGTAATATTGTCCTAAATAGCGTGAGTTCGATCGGATTCACGCTAATTTATTACCCTTGCAGTCGGTTATCCCTCCGAAAGACATCGGTGCATAGGCATCGCCTCAAGATGAAGCGCAAGAGCCACAAAGCATGCATAAACATGCACCAGAGTATGACTCCCGGGGGAAGAATCCAAGAGGCCTTGTAAAGCAGTGATAATTAACACGTTGAGGAAAGCACCTTTCCTGCTCCACGAAAGCCGCTTTCCTGCCCCAGGGAAGCACCTTTCCTCGTCCAGGAAAGCGGCTTTCCTGGACGACTAAAGCACCTTTCGTCAGCATCAGGCATAATATGCCATGAATTGGCAAATATCCCTGCTGCTTTATTCAGTCCGTTAAACAAAACTTTTATGCAAACATGAGGAGTCCCATGCTCTACGAATCGAAGCACGGATATAATAATGGCTTGGCGGATGGCAGTGCTGAACTTTCTCCCTAAAATCCTTGGCTTTCGCCTTTGGGTGTTGTATCTTTGTACTGGAAACGATGCTGCATGAATTTAGGACACTATCGTAACAGGGCAGTAGAAATTCCATATTTCCCATGAACGATTTCTGACTTCGCGTGTTTGCAATAATGAGCGCGCCAAAAAAATAAGAAGATGAATAAACAAACACACACAAACCCAACACTACAAAGATGAGAAAAACAATCATTATTGCAGCACTCCTAACCTGTACCTTTGTCACGGCACAGGAAGCAGAGACCATAGTTTCTATTATTGTCAATGAACATGATGCCGAATGGTATGCCGCACAGGCAGAGGCGTGGCAGAAGAAAGTAGATGACAATCCCAAGGACGAGCGGGCATGGCGTAATCTCTTCTACGCTACGAACTACTACGAAATGCTTTCTACAGGATATGGTGATGAAGAGAGTTCGCCGACAGCGTCCGTTATCCGCCGCATGGAGGAAGCACTACCTGACAGCTATGTCCTGAATCTCTGCAAGGGACGCTATTGCCTGAAGACTGACTCAACTGCCATGAGGGGCGACAACATCTACAGGGCAATTGAGCTGATGCCCAAGGATGCTTGCGACGAAGAGGTAAACTTTCTGGCATGCCGTCTGTGGAGCATCGACCCGGATAATCCACTCGTAGGGGAGCTTTTTACCAAGTCGTACCAACAGAAAGGCTATCCCTCTCGTATCATGCACTACAACATGAATATGTTGCGCAGTATGCAACCGCAGGCACTGTACTTTGCCAACGGCGACGTCGTAACTGCACCCATGAAGATGATACAGGACGCACTCAATGAGAGACAGGACGTTACCGTCATTCCACTCAGCTTCCTGCATTCCGAGCCATACATGAAGGCATTGTATCAAAGGCTCAACATTGCGCCCCCATGCATAGACGTGCAGGACTACGGGAAATATGGAGAGGAGTGGAGCTCACACTATGAGGCAGACCTCATCATGTACCTGATAAAGCAGAGCATGCGTCCCACCTACTTCTCTACCGACATACTCCAATACACTAAGCTCGACAAGGATAGCATCTACAATGAAGGAATCCTGCTCAAATACAGCCCCAGGCAGTACGACAACTTTACCGTTGCGATGCATAACGTGAAGGAGGTCTACCACCTCGAGTACTTGGCAGAGCCTGACCTCGTATATGATTCGTGGATGGTAGGCAAACACCTCAGTTTGAACAATGTTATGCTCCTCTCGCACCTCGTGCTCAAACTTCGGAAGAGAGGCGAGACAGAGCAGGCAGACCGCCTGAAGAACATCCTTGGGAAATGTCTGGAGTATTGCAAAATCCCTGAAGCCCCGGTTGCCCAAACCATCTTCAATAAGGAAACAGAGGAAAAGAAATGAGAATTACCTTGTTTCAGAAACCACTCGGCAGGCTCAGCGATGACGAGCTGATGCTGAGAGTAAGCAGCAAAAACGATGATAGGGCATACAGCGAGCTCTATCATCGCCATGCAAGGCGGCTGACGGGATTCTTCTTCCGGCAGGTGGACAAGGACAATGCTCTTGCTGCCGACCTCATGCAGGATACTTTCCTCCGTATATGGTTGTCACGCCATAAATTCAGCGGCACAGGCTTCAGCACCTGGCTCTTCTGCATCAGCTTCAACCTGCTGAAAAACCACTACCGGCATGCTGAAAAACAAAGACTGTACGAGCAGCATACAGAAAAACAAGACAGGGTTGAAACAGACCAGAATATCATAGAACACATAGATAGTAAAGCCTTCGACCATGCCCTGCAAAAAGAGATAGAGCAGCTGTCGCCAGACAACAGGATACTCTTTTCGCTCAGATTTGAGGAGGAATTGACCATACCACAGATAAGCGAGGTAATGGCTCTCCCGGAAGGAACAGTCAAGTCGCGGCTTCACGCATTAACACAAACGCTAAAGCAAAAACTTACCCACTATGAAAGCATTTGAAGAAAAGCTCCGTAAATCAGCACAGCAACTTGCCTCCCATGAGAACCAGGCATTGCACATCCCATCCAATCCTCTTGCACAGGTGCGAGTATATTGGGGCTGGATAGCAGCACCTGCGGCAGCCCTTGCAGGTGTCGTCCTTGGCATGTCCTTAGACCTGCTCGCCAAGAACACCCCAGAGACACACTACGTACAGACCACTGACACAATTCGCATTGACCGTTTGGTTCGCGACACCATTTATATTACGCAAGTTGTGGAAAAGGGAATGGATAAGTCAGAACACAAAGCGACACACCAGCCGTCTGCAGAAAAGAACAAGCATCTCGCACAAGATGCAGACACAGATACAGACACGACAACATGCACATCCGTTCAGTGCGATGGTATAAACTATGCCATACTTGCCCTGAAATGAGATGCCATGTCCCTTGTTTATTCGAAATGTGATTCATGTATGTAAACTTTATGGCGCAAGTATTTGGTAACTATTCAGCCTCGATTAATGTTAACAATAGTTAAAACAATAATTATTCTCAAGTATACTTCATATTAAATTCGTATTTTTGCAAAGAATACATTATAATAATCTCAAGCAAAGCAAAAACAGACAAAACCAAGAAAGATATGGCTGAATTTAAGTATGCCCCAATGTTCCAGATGGGCGAGGACAAGACCGAATATAGGCTCCTGACAAAGGAAGGCATCACCGTCAGTGAGTTCGAAGGTAAGGAAATCGTGAAAGTCTCACCCGAAGCTCTCACATTGCTCGCACAGCAAGCCTTCCACGATGTAGAATTCATGCTCCGTAGGGAACACAATCTGCAAGTGGCACAAATTCTGAAAGACCCCGAAGCCAGCGACAACGACAAGTACGTAGCTCTCCAGTTCCTCCGCAATGCCGAGACCGCAGCCAAGGGCATACTCCCTTTCTGCCAAGATACAGGCACAGCCATCATACACGGAGAGAAGGGGCAACAGGTCTGGACCGGCTTCGAGGACGAAGAGGCACTCTCACGGGGCATCTTTAACACCTTCACCCAAGACAATCTCCGCTACTCACAGAATGCTCCCCTGAACATGTATGACGAAGTCAACACCAAGTGCAACCTCCCGGCACAGATAGACATCGAAGCATGCCAGGGAGCCGAGTACCATTTCGTCATGGTGGCCAAGGGAGGAGGCTCAGCCAACAAGACCTACTTCTACCCCATGACCAAGGCCACCATCCAGAACGAAAGCACACTGCTCCCCTTCCTTGTAGAGGAGATGAAGCACCTCGGCACGGCAGCCTGCCCACCGTACCACATAGCCTTCGTCATTGGAGGAACATCGGCAGAGAAGAACCTCCTCACAGTCAAGCTCGCCTCCATCAAGTACTATGACTCACTCCCTACCACTGGAGACGAGACAGGACGAGCCTTCCGGGACACGGAGCTGGAGAAGAAACTCCTTGAGGAAGCACACAAGATAGGGCTTGGAGCACAGTTCGGAGGCAAGTACCTGGCACATGACATAAGGGTCATCCGTCTGCCCCGACACGGAGCAAGCTGCCCCATCGGCATGGGAGTAAGCTGCTCGGCCGACCGTAACATCAAGGCAAAAATCAACCGCGACGGCATCTGGCTCGAAAAGATGGATAACTGCCCAAGCGAACTTATACCCGAAGAACTCCGACTCCCTGGAGAAGGAGGCAAGGGCATAGACATAGACTTGGATCAAGGCATGGATGCAGTACGGAAACAACTCAGCCAATACCCCGTCTCCACCAGAGTCAACCTTAGAGGCACCATCATCGTAGCGCGTGACATAGCCCATGCCAAGCTTAAGGCTCGACTTGATGCAGGAGAGGGACTACCACAGTATTTCAAAGACTATCCCGTCCTCTATGCAGGCCCAGCCAAGACACCCGAAGGCTACCCCTGTGGCTCAATGGGTCCTACCACAGCCAACCGAATGGATCCCTACGTAGACGAGTTCCAAGCAGAGGGAGCTTCTCTCGTCATGATAGCCAAGGGCAACCGTACACAGCAAGTAACAGATGCCTGTAAGAAGCACGGAGGCTTCTACCTCGGCACCATCGGAGGAGTGGCAGCAGTCCTCTCACAGAGCAGCATCAAGAGCATAGAGTGCATAGAGTATCCCGAGCTCGGCATGGAAGCCATTTGGAAAATAACCGTCCAGGATTTCCCCGCCTTCATCCTCGTCGACGACAAGGGCAACGACTTCTTCAAACAACTCAAACCTTGGTGCCCAGCCTGCAAGTAGTCCCACAACACCCTTCCTCTACACCCCAAAAGACAAGGCATAGGTAATACTCATTCCTCAGCTATCCTTCCTCTTCCCTTGGCTATCAAACCACCGACGGGTATTATTGGCAATGTTCACCAGCATCAACATCACAGGAACCTCCACCAGTACACCCACTACAGTAGCTAATGCAGCACCCGACTGTAGCCCGAACAAAGAGACAGCCACAGCTACAGCCAGCTCGAAGAAATTGCTCGCACCAATCATGCCGGCAGGAGCAGCAACCTCATGAGGAAGCCCCCATCTCCAAGCCCACCCATAGGCCACGAAGAAGATACAGACCGTCTGCACAACAAGTGGCACGGCAATCAAGCCAATGTGCAACGGATTGGAGAGGATCGTTCCACCTTGGAATGAGAACAAGATGACAAGAGTCAGTAGCAACCCGAAGACAGTGACATTGTCAAACTTGTGGACAAAGATGCCGTTGAAGTACTCAATGCCTCGACGTCTGACAACAACAATCCGGGTGATAATGCCTGCTGCCAAGGGAATCACTACAAAGAGCAGTACGGACAATAGTAATGTATCCATCGGTACCGTCACACCTCCTATGCCAAGCAATAAAGCAACGATGGGAGCAAAGGCAGCAAGGATAATCAAATCATTGACAGCCACCTGAACCAGAGTATAGGCAGCATTCCCCTTCGTAAGATAGCTCCACACAAAAACCATAGCCGTACAAGGAGCAGCACCCAGCAGAACAGCTCCAGCCAGATACTCCTCAGCAAGGTCAGCAGGAATCCAGACACGGAACACTACAAAGAAGCACAGCCACGCAATCCCAAACATCGTAAACGGCTTCACAAGCCAGTTCGTCACACAAGTCACGACAATCCCCTTGGGTTGTTGTGCTACATCACGGACACTACGGAAGTCTACCTTCAGCATCATCGGATAAATCATCAGCCATATTAGCACGGCAATGGGAACCGACACACTCGCATACTCCCACCGTCCGAGCATTTCAGGCACAATCGGCAACCAACGCCCCACAGCAATACCTGCAACGATACACAGTGAAACCCAAAGGGTCAGGTACTTTTCAAAGAAACTCATACGCTTGCTTGTTATATTTGTTTTGCCAGCTGGAAGCACAAACACTAAGACGCTACTCACCGGGGATTGACTATCTTTCGCGATTGTGTTGAACCATCGCTATAAATTATTTGTTGTATGACAATGCGTTCGGCTTCAATATTGATAATCTGCTGTCCGGAGAGGTTATAGTATCTGACAGCAACGACATGGTGAGTTGTGTTCTCCGTGACATGGTTGTCCATGCCATCGGGTATTTCAAGAACGGTATTTGTGCTGAGACGGTTTGAATTGCCGATAGTGGGACGTTCGAACATTGCCAAGGTGTGGCTGCCGTCAGGGAATCGCCCGTAGGTCTTCCACCTGGGCTGCTTCTTGTAGTGCAACGTGTCTGTCCACGTGCTTTCGGCATCAGTGATTGAGACGTAGGCATCATCGGAGTTCTTCAGCTTGAAAGAGGCATGTAGTTGTGTGCGGGATTCCTTGCCGTCGCACCAGATGATTTTGTAGCCGTGGGCTGGGATGATGGTGCTTGTTCCTGCGGACGGAGTAAGCCGGGACTTGCAGGCATTGCCGGGGTCGTCCGAGAGCCAGGCTCCGGCCAGGTCTATGTCCGTATCGGTACAGTTGTACAGCTCTATCCAGTCTGCCTTCTTTCCGTACTCGTTGATGTAGATGTCGTTGCCTGCGCTTACTTCATTGATGAGGACGGGAGGCATGCCGGCTGCCGTACGTTCGTAGACGGCCTCTATCTCGAACGTTCCCGGGGGATAGTCCTTGCTAAGGTGCAGGATAGAGTCGGCGGAGACTGTCTTGCCATTGACGTTCCAGCCCTTGAAGGCGGTTCCGCCGGGAGCCGATGCCGTAAGCGTGACGGGGGGAAAGAGGTAGCCGTTGAACCTGCCTGTCGGAATCTCCTGTCCATTGAGCAGTGTCTTTGCTTCGGGGACGCTGGACTTGAGGGTGACGGTGTATTCGTCCGTGAGGCTGAATGCCGTCTTGAGGCTCTGCTTCAGGGCTGGCCTGCGCACGGTGTTGTCGCTCAGGCGCTCTATGAGCAGGGCGGCCTTTTCGTCGGCAGAGAGTCCTTCGAGCCGGAGTGCCGGGGTCATGGTGTTCTTCATTGCCGTTATTATCGACTCGCAGCGCTCGGGGTCGAAGACGCTTCCATCCATGATGCAGTAGGCGTCGATGAACTGCTTTCTGAATGGTTCGTACTTCAGCATGTTCTTGAACCTGACGGGGAGCGATCCGTTGCCTTTGTTCAGGACTTGCAGTATCATGTCGGTGTCTCCGAATCCGCCGTCCACGTCGTGGAGCACGATATGGAACTTGCCGTCATCCTTTGCGCGGAAGCCCTTTATGTTCTTGAAGCCTCCGCGCAGCCAGTCCAGGTTGCCCATGTAGGTTTCCGCCGCCATGTAGTTGCAGTACTCGTCGATGTCGACGATCTGGCATATTGCGTTCCAGACGGCGGTGTCCGCGGGATTGGTGGCAAGTTTCTTGCTGAGGTCGTACCATTCGTCCAGCTTCTTCCTGTCACCTTCCTTGATGATGATGTCGCCTTCCCACTGATCTATCTCGTCCTTGCTGATGCCATAGTTGCTGAAGGCGAACTGCTTGTTGCTCTCTTCCCTGAGGTTCATCATGCCGAGGTAGCTGCCGTCGAGCCAAACGTGTGCGGGCTGCCATGCCTGGCAGTCGAGGTAGATGCCGCTTGTGCGCAGGAGTTCCTGGATGGCGGCGTCCCATATCCGTGCGTTGCTGTCCTGCCCTCCGTTCCTTACGAGGAAGTTCTTTATCTTGACGTAGGGCTTGCTGGAGAAGATGGGGAAGGGGAATGAGCTGGCGCCCTCGAAAACCTTGTCAGACTTGAGCTTGAAGGAGGATCGGTACTGGAAATGGTCGTTGCCCGGGTTGAAGCGCGTCCATCCGCCGAAGATGCTGAGGGCGGATTCCTGGTTGAGGGCTTCGGCGTAGCGGCCTTCGCGGTACGTGTCGGGGAGGTAGTACTCGACGTTCACGGGGCGTTCCCAGTCCATGTTCTGGTTGGCCTTCACCTTAGAGTTGTTGGCGATGCGTCCGTTGGTGCCCGTCACGTAGACTCCTATCGTGTTGTCGAAAAGGTTCGCAGGTGCGGTGCTGACGCAGAGCAGGGGGAGCGTGAACTGTCCTTCCGACTTGATGAAGGTGCGTGTGACGACGGGGCTGTCGAGGCTTCCGTCGGCTGCGAGCATGAATCGGTAGACGGCGTTCTCGGTGCCGGAGAACTTGCCGTCGGCGCTTGCGGGCGAGAGTCCAGGGCGTGGCGCCGAGCCGTCGGTCGTATAGTAGAGGGTGGCATGGGCGGGGACGGCTACGGTGAAGCTGTAGCTCTCGTCGAAGAGTCCTCCGCTCGTGCTGACGAGGGGTGCCGGGAGCCTCCATTCCGCAATCGGGCTGCCGTCGTTCGCGGCCTTTGGCGTGGGCAGCGACGTCCATCCGAAGCGGTCTGCCCCGTCCGTCTCCCTCATCCAGGAGCAGCGTGCGATGCTTGGCGGATACTCCACGGCGTCGAGGAGCGCACCGCCGGCATCGAGTAGCTCGACGAGGCCTCCGTCCGCGTCCAGCCTAAAGGGCACCTGCGTCCCGGCATCGGGGCCGTAGTAGCCGTCGGCGCTGTTGTGGTCGAACCACAGGACGGCATGGCCGCGAGGCGGCACGCTTCCGTGGGCGTCCGTCAACCTGTGTAGCCTGACCTTCCCCTCCGCGTCGGTGTGCCTAAGGCGGAATCCGGACAGGGCGACGGCGGCCTGGGCAGGATTGTAGAGCTCCACCCATCCGCCATAATTGTACGACGGGTCGACGTGCCTGTCGACGTTCGCCACGCAGACCTCGTTGAGCAGGAGACGTCCGTCCTGCCCGGCCTGCATGCCGGCGGCGGCGCACAGGAGCCAGGCCAAGGACACTGCCCTTGCCGTACCTGCAAGTATGTTCGTCTTGTGTCGCATCTGTGCGCAGTCCTACCCTTCCGCTGCCGCTCGCTCCTGCTCCATGCGCTGGAAATCCTTGAGGCGAAGCACGAAGCTGCGCGTGAGATACTTGTCGAGTACGACGGGATTGACGCTGAGCTCCTGCGGCGTGCCGTGGAAGAGTATCTGCCCCTCGAAGAGGAGGTAGGCGCGGTCGGTGATGCACAGCGTCTCCTCCACGTTGTGGTCTGTGATGAGCACGCCGATGTTGCGCTGCTTTAGCTTCCAAACGATGTACTGGATGTCCTCCACGGCAATCGGGTCCACGCCGGCAAAAGGCTCGTCGAGCATGATGAACTTGGGGTCGATGGCCAGGCAGCGCGCAATCTCCGTGCGGCGGCGCTCACCGCCGCTCAAGCGGTCGCCCAGGTTGTGGCGCACCTTCTCCAGGTGGAACTCGCTGATGAGGCTCTCCAGCTTCTCCCGCTGGTAGTCGCGCGGCCTGCCTGTCATCTCCAGCACGCTTGCGATGTTGTCCTCCACGCTCATCTTGCGGAAGACGCTGGCCTCCTGTGCCAAATAGCCGATGCCGCGACGCGCACGCTGGTAGACGGGCAGGTTCGTAATCTCCTCGTCGCCCAGGTAGATGTGTCCGGCATTAGGCAGGACCAGACCCGTAGTCATGTAGAACGACGTCGTCTTGCCCGCACCGTTCGGCCCCAGCAAGCCCACAATCTCGCCCTGGCACACGTTGAAAGTGACGTTGTTGACCACCGTGCGCTTGCCGTACACCTTGACAAGCCCCTCACTGCGGAGCTGCAAAGCCCCCCCGTCACCGGACAGGACAGCACCGCTCATCTCTCGTATCGTATCTTCATTCATATCCATCTCGTTTCCCGCAGCAGACACCCCTTCCTGAGGAACCCTCAGGAAGCCGCCCCGCCAGTCTGCTCCCTCTTCACCTTGCGCAGCAAGTCGCTCGCAAAGATAAAGGAATTGAGCCTCTCGTTGGTAGCCGTCATGATATCGTCCTTCGAGCCCTCCCACTCCTTGTGGCCGTCGCAGATATACAGGATGCTCTCGCCAATGCCCAGCACCGAGTTCATGTCGTGCGTATTGATGATAGTCGTCATGCCGTACTCATGCGTAATGTCGCTGATCAGCTCGTCAATCACAAGGCTCGTCTTCGGGTCGAGCCCCGAGTTCGGCTCATCGCAGAACAAGTACTTCGGATTGAGCGCAATAGCCCGGGCGATAGCCACGCGCTTCTGCATGCCGCCGCTTATCTCGCCCGGCATCTTGTCCTCCGCACCCTTCAGATTCACGCGCTCCAGGCAGAAGCGCGCACGCTGGATCCTGTCCGTCTGGTTCATGTCGGAGAACATGTCCAGAGGGAACATCACATTCTCCTGCACCGTCATAGAATCGAAAAGCGCAGCACTCTGGAATATCATCCCCATCTCGCGCCGTAGCATCACCTGCTCGCGCTTCGTCATAGCCACAAAGTCGCGCCCGTCATAGAGAATCTTGCCACTAGTGGGAGTGAACAGCCCCACGATATTCTTCATTAGGACCGTCTTCCCTGAGCCAGACTGGCCGATAATGAGGTTTGTACGCCCGTCGCGGAAGGTCATGTTTATGTCCATCAGCACGTCCTTGTCGCCAAAGCTCTTGTATAGATGCTGAAGCTCAATCATTTACACATTATTCTTATATACCGTTTACCATTGCCTCTCCCGACACAGAAAAGCCTAAGCCAGAAGATGCGTCAAAAAGATGTCACTGAAGAGAATGAGCATACTGCTCGATACGACGGCATCAGTGCTCGCCTTACCCACGTCGAAGCTGCCCCCGTCCACGTAATACCCGTGATAGGAAGCCACACTGCTGATGATAAAGGCAAACACGATGCTCTTGATGATGCTCGCCCAGACATACCACTGGTTGAAGCTATAGAGCAGTCCCTCTGTAAGGTCGTCAGGCGTAATAATACCAGCGTAAGCAGTAGCATACGCTCCCAAGAACCCCGCCACGATACTGAAGACGACAAGGGAAGGAATCATCGTCATCATGCCCAGCACCTTGGGAAGGATAAGGAAGGAAGCCGAGTTGACCCCCATAATCTCGAGCGCATCAATCTGCTGCGTGACACGCATCGTACCGATCTCCGAAGCAATGTTCGACCCCACCTTTCCTGCTAAGATAAGACACATGATGCTTGACGAGAACTCCAGCAGCATAATCTCGCGCGTCGTGTAGCCCGTCACGAATGTCGGCATCCAAGGGCTCTGGATATTCAGCTTTATCTGGATACAGATGACGGCACCGATAAAGAAACTGATGAGCAACGCAATTCCGATAGAGTTCACGCCTAATGAACCCATCTCACGCACGTATTGCCGCATGAACATGCGCCAACGCTCGGGCAAACTCAGCACACGTCCCATGAGCTGCAAGTATCGGCCAAAGGTGGCCAGCCACTTTGTTATGAACATAATGTCTCTATAGCTATCTGTGTTTAACACTCAATCATCTCGCTTGCATCTCCATGCCTGCCAATGTCCTGAAAGGAAAGTCAGTGCGCCCACATCTTCCATCCGTCTTTTCCGAGGATGAGGGAAAGGCCGATCTGCTCGCTGGTACTGTCACTGAAATGCAACAGTAGTCTGACATAGGCCGTACTGTCCTGCGACAGGCTGTCACCTGTAGCCTCTACACGACAGAGGCTCCGCATGTCGTCCTTAGCCATGAACTGTGCCATAGCATCCTCAAGTTGCCTGCGGAAGTCTTCCGGCATGCTCGCAGCATCAGCATAGCCGTTGACAAAGCCCCTATAGTCACCCTCTATGAGCATCGTATAGTACTGTTCAGCGGCTTCGCGCACAGCATCGTGCGTCATGAGACCTCGCGAGCAGCTAAGCATCATGAGCGCCAAGAGGATGTTCCGGATGTTGTGTCTGTTCATTGCACGTTCCCCCCGGAGATATTACTTTTGCCTGATAAATATATTGATTGGACACCCACTGAAATTCCAGCGCTCACGGATCTTGTTCTCGAGGAAACGCTTATAGGGCTCCTTGACATACTGCGGCAGGTTGGCATAGAAGACGAACGACGGCACACGTGTGTCAGGTATCTGCATGCAGTACTTTATCTTGATGTACTTACCCTTCATAGACGGGGGCGGATAGGCCTCAATGAGGGGCAACATCTCTTCGTTAAGTTTATGGGTAGAAACCTTGCGTGTACGGTTCTCATACACACCCTTCGCCGTCTCCAATACGCGAAAGATGCGTTGCTTAGTCAGGGCCGAACCGAAGATAATGGGGAAATCTGTAAAAGGAGCCATACGCTCGCGGATGGCATTCTCCATCGTCCTTATTACCTTAGTGTCCTTGTCAGATACAAGATCCCACTTGTTGACCACTACAACGAGGCTCTTCTGGTTCCTCTGGATAATCTGGAAGATATTGAGATCCTGTGCTTCAATACCGCGCGTAGCATCTATCATAAGGATACAGACATCGCTGTTCTCAATGCTACGAATGGAACGCATCACACTGTAAAACTCCAAGTCTTCGCTCACCTTGTTCTTGCGACGGATACCTGCCGTGTCAACTAAATAGAAATCAAAACCAAACTTATCATAGCGCGTATAGATACTGTCGCGGGTGGTGCCTGCAATGTCGGTGACAATGTTCCTCTCCTCACCGATGAAGGCATTGACGAGACTAGACTTGCCTACATTCGGGCGACCTACGACGGCAAAGCGTGGGATATTCTCTTCGGGCAGGACATTGCCTTCTTTTGGGAACAGGTTAATCACGAGATCGAGCAGGTCGCCCGTGCCACTACCTGTAGCAGCTGAGATACACTGCGGGTCACCGAGTCCCAAGGAGTAGAACTCAGCAGCAAGGTACGTCTCGTTATTATCCATTTTATTGCAAATAAGCAGGATAGGTTTCTTCGAACGACGCAAGATACCAGCCACAGCCTCGTCCAAGTCGGTCACGCCGTTATGAATGTCGACGAGAAAGAGAATAACATCCGCTTCGTCCGTTGCAAGCTTGACTTGCTTGCGAATTTCCTCCTCGAAAATATCATCGCTACCCACTACCCATCCACCAGTATCAATAACGGAGAACTCACGCTGCCCCCATTCACATTTGCCATACTGACGGTCACGCGTTGTACCTGCTTCATCACTCACAATGGCATGGCGCGTCTGCGTCAAGCGGTTGAATAAGGTACTTTTGCCCACATTAGGACGTCCCACTATAGCTACTATGTTTGACATATTTCTTAATACTGAGGATTGAAGACAAGGAATTTGCCTCATCCCCAATCCTTAATTTTTAGTTTCTTTTCGCTGCAAAGATACGAAGAAAGCGAGAGAAATACAAATTATTGGTTTATTTTATTACTGAGCATCTTCCCCCTTACAAACCGTGCCGGATAGCTTTGTCAGCTATCATGCCGTTCCCAGAGTTCCATCCATTGGAATAGTACCTGCGGACTGCTGCGGTATACGCTTGAAGGCAATGTTATTGCGCATGACCTGGGCAGGATTGATAAGTGGAAGTATTTGCTTGGGTATGCCAGCTTCCTCGCTACGTACCGCCATGATACCGCGGGCGCAACCTATGGTAATATCTGCCATGTGCTGCGCAAGGCCTGCAGGCACTACCCACTGGTCGCCATTGAGCTGATAAAGTGCGCTCCAGCTCTCTCGCGTAAACTCGAAAACCGCCTGCACACCCAAGATAAGCTGCGTGATGTCATTTTTCTTATATTCAAAGTTTGCGTTGCAACGGATAATGCGCTTATCGACTTCACTATTGAATTGCAGTTGGTTATTGACTTGCATCTCGCCCTCTGGCCACTCATTGGCAAGGTTGACGAACTGTAGTTGCCTGACATCCATCAGGCGGAATTGAATTTGAATCTGTTTGTTCATTTTATTATTACCCCTAACACTCCCTTAAAGGAGAGGAAACTGCCAGTAGAGGCATGGCAGTTGCTTACGTATTTTTAAATTTATTTATTTCTGCAGAAGTGAAAAGGCTCCTATTTGTGTGCCTTGATAGTCATCGCATTTAGATAGTAGAAACTATTGGGACTAGTATTGATTGCACCAGGCATCACAGTCAGAGTCACGTGTCCGTCAGCTGTGGAACGTACACCCTTTATCGTCGCTGTCTCGCTTGAATTGTTTGAGGACTGTATAGCATCGGCCCATGTATCTTCTCCTTGTACGATAAAACTCGTCTGCCGAAAATCCTGGCTGCCCATACGAGAAGAGAAGATGGTCAGCTCGTAGGTCAGTTCCGGATTGAGGTGGCTCAGGCGGATCGTCGCGCTTCCACGCGGACCTTGGGTACCGAACTTGCCCGTAGCATAGCCCCATAGAGCGGACTGGGACACGTCTGATGGCATGAGCATCCTGGTGGTCGTATATGGTGCACCATTCTTATTGGCACCGCCAAAATCACCCGTGAATGTCATAAGAATAGCAGTAGGATTCATGTTGGTGTCCAAAATGTTGGTATATGTTCGCGTGGCGGGCATGATATCATTCCAGGTAGGATCGGTTGTCCGCTCTTGCCCAAAATTAAATTTCACTAATCCCGTTGGGACGATGTCGTTGACGGCGCGAAAGCCTTCATAGTCAAGCACCGTACATTCGAAAGGATGCTCCACGGCATTGTGAGCAGCCACCTGACAGGTATGAGCAGTCACGAAGTCTACACCATCGGGACTATAGCTGAAACCTACGGACGAGATTCCTGTGATAGCTTCCAACCAAGTACAGGCAGCAATGTAGCGTCCTATTTTCAGATCCAAGTGATAGCCGTCACGGTTCATGTTATCACCCAAATAGGTAGTGCGGGCATTCTGTATCGCTGTACCACTGGGAACTACAAAACTCAGTTCCGGATGCATTGCCATGGCATATTGCACAGCAAAGCAGATGCTGTCATACATCACCTCCTGGCGATTGCCGTAGTTGGCAAAGCCACTATGCGTACTGTCATGGGAATATGCCCATGTCTGGTGATAGCCGTAGACGGCATTAGGATTCGTCTGTAAGCCTTGTGTGTATTGTATCAAATGGGTCAGATATGGTTCGAAGGTTACAGTGAGTCCCGACTCTTGGCTCACCTGCTGGAAAGTGATGTACTGCCAAGGTTCATCGGTGATGATGTCAGCGAGTGCCATATGAGATATGTTGGAACGCTGCCCATCCTGTACCTTACGATATTCGAAGGTATTGTTCGCCTCCGTCACATCAATCCAATGCGATTGGAGACCCTGTCCGCCACGATAGGCATTACCAATAATCATTTTCACACCAGCTTCTTCTGCCAATTCGTAAAGGTACTGCTCTACAGCATCCTGTGAGAAACTATTGCCAATGGCAAGTACACGGATGATATTGTCACCCTCCAGTGTATCGGGCAGAGCTACTTCTTGTGCCTGTATCATTGCCCATTGAAGACAAAGCAGTAAAAAGAGGTATGTTTTTTTCATTGTTTTCGGTTCGTGAGCCTATTCTGATTTGCTGTCTGTAAACTCTCTAAGGGACAGCCTTGAGAAGATCCTTATATTCGTTGCTTGAGAGCACTTGCAAAGCACGCACGATACAAGGGTCGTCTATAAGTTGCTGCTGTACGCCTCCCCTTTGGTAGTAGTAACGATGTGCTATTTCGTCGCATAGATAAGGTTCTATCTTACTGCGGAAACGCATCAGGTCGGCACGGACATCGTTGTTAGTAAGTTTCTCCTCCAGGACATCAAGTTCTGCCTGTACCATCTCCTGATAGCCTTCGCGACGGACGATATCACGCATCAGTCGGAGTACCTCCCTGCAAGGCTTGCCTGCCTCGAAGCCGCTTGTCTGTATGCTGTCAACAAAAGCAGCATAATCCTCATCACTGAGACGGAACTCTCCAATGGGTGGAATAGTGGGGTGACCATGGTAGTAGTTAGTAACGTAGTCGAAGAATTCATCGCTTTCCACTAACTCGTATATTATTGTCGGCAGGCTATCAGGCTTTACCTCTACGTCGGGTTTGATACCGCCTCCGTCACGTACCTCACGTCCGCCAGCCGTGTGGAAAAGGTGTGTCAGGCTGTCGGGCACGATACCTACTGAGCCATCTGCGTTCAGGTGACGGTAATCATATGCCTGTATGCAACGTCCGCTGGGGATATAGTAGCGGCTGGTAGTCAACTTGAGGCTGCCGTGGTAAGGCACCTCGCGTATCATTTGCACAAATCCCTTGCCGTAGGTGCGGGAGCCCATAATAACAGCACGATCAAAGTCCTGCAAAGCACCAGAAACAATCTCGGAGGCAGAAGCAGAGGTACCATCTACGAGTACCACAAGCGGCATAACGCTATCCATAGGTTCCGTGGCGGTATAGTATTCACGGTTGGTGTACGACATTTTGCCGCGTGTATAGACAACTTTCTTACCTTTCGGCAGGAAAAGGTTTGCAATGTCAACTGCTTCGTTGATTGCTCCGCCTGGGTTTCCCCGAAGGTCGAACACAAGCCGTTTGGCTCCTTGTCGGCGCAAACGATCCAAGGCATCACGCACTTCCCGACAGGCTCCCTCCGTAAAACCAGTCAGAAAGATGTAACCAGTCTGTCCATCGCTAAGCATCCCGAAATAAGGTACTTGTGGCAGCTGAATTGTTTGACGAGTGATAAGGAAAGATTTTTCCTCTTGCCCTCGTCGCACTTTCAGTTCGAACGTGGTGCCTGCCTCACCACGAAGCATACTACTCACCTTGGGTGTAAGCATTCCCTTCACATCCTTGCCGTCAATGGAAAGAATGACATCACCTGCCTGGACACCTGCAAGTTGACTGGGCGTACCCTCATAAGGTTCGCTGATAACTGCTCTTTGTTCTTTCCTATGATAGCGGATTAAACTACCTATACCGGCATACTTGCCAGTTGCCATCTGACGGAGGTCTTCATCTTCCTCAGGAAAGTAGTCAGTGAAGGGATCCACCTGCCGTAACATGGAACGTATGCCCCAGCCTATCACCGTGTCGGCATTGAGCGAATCAACATAAAAAAGGTCTAATTGCTTGTAAATGTCGTTAAAAAGCTCCAGATTGCGACTGATGGCAGAGTTTGCGTTTTCTTTTTTCTGTGCGGCTACACAGAGAGGTAGCATACACATCAATATATATATATAAGTCCTGTACTTCATAAATCTCTTTGCTTCCTATACTGCCCCACAGGCAACGTTGTCTATTATTTTCTTCATTAGATGCAAAAATTTCTGCAAAGATATTGCATATTTCCGAAAAAACCTATACCTTTGCACCGCAATTGAGAGAAAAACTCAAAAAAACTGCTTCAGTAGCTCAGTTGGTTAGAGCACATGACTGTTAATCATGGGGTCGTTG
>JAFLUV010000024.1 GCA_022508635.1 Prevotellaceae bacterium | reverse complement strand
ACCGGCCAGAGCATTGGAATATGCCTCGAAGTCGACATTACTCTTCTGGAAAGGATGAATTGTCCGTTACGACAAGGGCGTTAACCTTTTTGTAAATTAGGTAGTTTATAACCGTAATGCCCCATTCCATGAGACAACATAAAATTTGTTACCTTACAATTTTATAATTGCATAGTAACAAATAGGAGAAGCTATATCTATAATTTCAGAACGCTGACTCAGAGTTCCGGGAAGCCTCATATTATTTTTATATATATACCCAATGGATTTCAATGAAGCATGCTGCTAAAAACCAATAAATATCCCACTTATAGAGAGTTGCATCAAGACTTTAGAAATTTTAATTGTAGACACTTGCTATTTAATATAAAAAATGTATCTTTGCAAGGAAAATATCATTTTGCTTTTATGCATCTGATGCAGGGTAAACACGAGACAAACGAAAGAATAAAAGTATATCATTTCGTAATCATCTGGAGAATAGTGTTTTACAACATCTTCGAAGCACTAAAAGTATGCTCATTAGTATATGAGACATTTATTCTGACGCAACACTCTAAACTACATAACAAACAATAACACAATGGTAAGATATAATGTAGGCCTTGAAGGCAAGACCATATTGGTAACAGGAGCCGCAGGCTTTATTGGCAGCAATCTTGTCCTTCGTCTTTTCAAAAATTTAAAAGATATCAAAGTTGTCGGTATAGACTCTGTGACAGACTACTACGATGTGAGTCTCAAGCGAGAGCGACTGGCTGGCATTGCAGCACTCGGACGTGACTGGGTTTTCATAGAAAAATCTATCGCTGACAGAACCTGTGTAGATTATGTTTTTGCAGAATATAGGCCTAACGTTGTCGTCAACCTGGCTGCACAAGCCGGCGTACGCTACAGCATCACAAACCCCGATGCCTACATTGAGAGCAACCTCATCGGTTTCTACAACATACTGGAAGCCTGCCGCCATAGCTTTGACCAGAACGATGCAGATGAGAGCGGCTATCACGGTGTGGAGCACCTTGTCTATGCTAGTAGTAGCAGTGTCTACGGCAGCAATAAGAAAGTACCCTACTCCACCGATGACAAAGTAGACAACCCTGTCAGTCTTTATGCTGCCACGAAAAAGAGCAACGAACTTATGGCACATGCTTACAGCAAGCTCTACAACATTCCTTGCACCGGCCTGCGCTTCTTCACCGTCTACGGCCCTGCCGGGCGCCCTGATATGGCCTACTTTGGCTTTACAAACAAATTGCGCGAGGGTAAAACCATCCAGATCTTCAACTATGGCAACTGTAAGCGAGATTTCACCTATGTTGATGACATTGTAGAGGGCGTAGTACGCGTCATGCAGCATGCTCCCGAAAAACAAACAGGTGAAGACGGTTTGCCCGTTCCGCCTTATATGGTCTATAATATCGGGAACAACTCTCCGGAGAATTTGCTCGACTTCGTTACTATCCTACAAGAAGAGCTCATCGCAGCCGGTGTCCTTCCAGCAGACTATGACTTCGAGTCCCACAAAGAGCTTGTTCCCATGCAGCCTGGCGACGTACCTGTCACCTATGCTGACACCACGCCATTAGAACGTGATTTCGGCTTTCGCCCCTCCACACCACTCCGTCAGGGTCTCCGTGCCTTTGCCCAATGGTATGCCTGCTATTATGGTGAGAAATAGTCAACAAGGAACGCTGTTTCCTATATAATAACATAAACCTAGTTTATCGTTTTTGAAGGAGAAAGCACTAAAATTTCAAATTATATCTTTTAATTATTGAACTTCTGTAATGAAGGAAATCAAAAAAGTTACAAACATAACCATATAATGTTCTTCCATTATATGAAGCAACCAAAAGCAATGAGAATATCCATCATTACAGCCACATTCAATAGTGCATCAACGGTGCGCGATACATTAGAGAGCATCCTCCTACAAACGCATCAAGACTGGGAGCTCATCATCGAAGATGGTATGTCGCAAGACAACACTCTATCCATTATACGAGAATATGAGCCGCAATGCAAAGGCCGGATACGCATTTTCTCGGAAAAGGATGAAGGACTTTACGATGCTATGAATCGTGGTATCGCCCGTGCGACAGGAGACGTTATTGGTATCCTTAATTCAGATGACTTCTATCATGACGAACGTGTACTGGAGGATATCAACCACGCTATGGACAATCAGCCAATAGACTGCATCTACGGTGACCTGAAATTTGTCCAATTTAGCAACAAGAATCGAGTAGTACGTATTTGGAAAGGCTCACAATACAAAAAGGGGGCATTCCTGCATGGTTGGCACCCAGCACACCCTACCTTTTATGCCCGACGCGAGTTTTTCACTCATCTCGGAGCATTTAACACAAGCTATGCCATTTCAGCTGACTTTGAGCTTATGCTACGCTTCATTGAGGTAGCAGGGTTACGCAATCAGTACATTCCACGTTTCTTTATTAAAATGCGTATAGGTGGAGAAAGTACTGGCAGCTTGCGTAACATTATCCGTGGCAATCGCAGCATCTTGCGTGCATTGCGACATTATGGTTTCCATCCTACCCCACTTTTTGTACTACGACGCATGCTGCCCAAACTTCAAGCAACCATCATGGGCAGGTTCCATACAGATAACAATAAAAATATACTCCAACCTGATTCGCACAAACTCACCTTGCAAATGTAACGATATAACGTTTTTACGCCCCAGTTAGGAAATGCTTACTGCTCAGTTAGGATTTTTTTTCTATCCAGTTAGGTAATATTTTAGATCTACAATAATAGATGAACCAAGAACTCTTAATAAAAATAACACCACTCTTCATCTCGCTTATTCTAGGCTTAATCATCATCCCGAATATGCGTCTGGTCGGGACAGGGAAGAAGATGTTTCTATCTAAGAAAGAAGATGAAAAGGAAAACCAGCTGATGATAGGCGGAATATCATTCTTCCCCATCATCTTGATTGCTCTATGTGTGAGCGTTACTCTGCCGAACCTGCTCGGAATGATGGAGCTTCGTGCAAAGGTTGAACCAACGGCTATGCGTATCATGCAGATTATCGTAGGTTGCTCGCTACTGTTTATTACAGGATTAAAAGATGACCTTAACGGCACACGAGGTGAAATCAAAATAATTGTCATTATAATTGCAGCAATGATGTTCCCTGCGACAAATCTATGGATTAATAACTTGCATGGACTCTTTGGCATCTGGGAGCTTTCACCATATGTTGGCATGCCGCTTACTGTCCTTTTGGCCATATACATCACGGAGGCATTTCACATTCTGGACGGTATAGACGGACTGAGTAGCGGTCTAAGCAGCATCCTACTTCTTGTTTTTCTGGTATTCAGCATCACATACGGATCTACGCTAATCAGTTTCGTTGCTGCCGCCACACTCGGCGTAACCATTCCGTTCTGTCTGCAATCTCTTTTTGCAAAGAAATGGAGAAATACCATGATGGGTGATTCGGGAGCTTATGTGGTCGGTTATATTGTAAGCTATCATGCTATAGGTCAGAGTCACAGCGAACGTATGCCAGAAGGTATGCTGATGATATGTCTCGGTGCTCTGTTCGTTCCAATATTTGATACTATCCGTATTATAAGAAGCCGTATCAGAGACAATCGTTCGCTTGACCGTCCAGACCGCAATCAGCTCAATCATAAGTTGATGCGAACAGGGATGCCAACGAAAATGATTCCTGTCACGATATCGTGTATAATGGTAGTATTCACTCTGCTGAACACACAAGGCGTACTTATGCGATGGAATTCTAATTACCTTTTTTTGATGGATGTTATATTGTGGGTAAGCATATTGGGAATCATTAATTATTTTATACATAGACACGAAAGCAATGGTTTCCAGGCAGAATGGCGGATGGCCTACGGCGAGGATGTCTGGTATGCCAACGTTCCACATGAGACGCTCCAGCACAAAGTTGAAGTCTATGGTACAATGGGAATTCCACAGGAGATGGTAATAGAGGATGCCTTTGCTTTCATTCCTGATGGCATGAATGGTCTCGAGCGTGGCTTAAAGCGGACTGTAGATACGATACTATCCGGCATCTGCCTCATCGTTTTTTCACCATTGATGTTGTTGTGCTATATCCTTATCAAGTTGGACGATGGTGGTCCTGCCATCTACAAGCAGGAAAGAATCGGGCAATATGGACACCCCTTCCATATCTATAAATTTCGATCAATGAAGCAAAATGCCGAGGATTCCAGACCACTGCTCAGCCACGCAAATATTGATGATGAACCACGGCTGACAAAAGTAGGCAAATTCCTCAGGGCACATCATCTGGATGAACTGCCACAATTGTGGAATGTATTCATTGGCGACATGGCTTTTATAGGATACCGCCCAGAACGCAAATTCTTTATCGATCAAATTATGAAGGAAGATCCTCGCTATGCGTTTCTATACCAAATACGTCCGGGCATGACATCCTACGCGACACTCTACAATGGCTATACTGACACCATGGAGAAGATGCTACGTCGTTTAGGATTGGATCTCTACTATCTGAGACATCGTTCTTGGTGGTTCGATTGCAAGATTCTGGGACTGACATTCCTTTGTATTATCTTTGGCAAGAAATTCTAATCATTTTGAACCATGTTATTCTTCGAATTACTTCGCGTCGCTATTGGTAAGCAATCATACTTGAGCCATACACCCAGCGAGCAAGAGTGGCGAGAACTCTTTAAGGAGTCAACTCGGCAAACTGTTTTAGGTGTTACATATCATGCCCTTAGCCTGTTGCCTGCCGACCAGCGACCACCGAGGAAAATCATTGTGGATTGGCATGCATCGGCACAAAAGATTATCTACGACAACAAACGCCTTAACCATGAAGCGGTATGGATAAGTGACCGCTTCCGCAAGGTTGGTTTCCGCAATGCAGTGCTCAAAGGACAGGGGAATGCTCTGCTCTATCCTGACCCTTTCCTGCGCACCAGCGGCGACATTGATATATGGCTCGACGGCAAGCGTGATGAAATCATAGCTTATGTTACACGTTTCTTTCCAAAGATAAAGGTACAGTGGCAGGAGGTGGAATTTCCTGTCAAAAAAGATGTTTGCATCGAAGTACATACCATCCCAGCATTGATGTTCCACCCGGGAGACAGACATCGTATGGAAGTGTACTTCGACCAACATCGCGATGAGATTTTCAACAACGAAACGGAACTGCCAGGCGAAGAGGGCAAGATAAGCATCCCGACGTTGCGTGTCAACTTGACATTTCAACTTATCCATATCTACAGGCACATCTTCAACGAAGGTATCGGCTTGCGACAGTTAATTGACTACTATTACCTGCTACAACAATGCATAAAAGAAGATCGCCTTGATTTGCTTCCTGAGACAGCCACAATGGTTCAGCAACTACACATGTCACGCTTTGTCGGAGCACTAATGTGGGTGATGCAGGAGGTATTCTACTTACAAGAAAGTCTTCTCATCCTGCCTGCAGATGAACGTGAAGGACGTTTCCTGCTCCGCGAAATCATGCTATCTGGCAACTTTGGACATTACGACAGTCGCAACCGACATAAACAAGACAAGTGGGGCAACTTTTGGCAACAAACTATACGCAACATGCGTTTCCTCACCCGTTATCCCCGAGAAGTTATCTGGAACCCTTGGTATCGACTTACACAATTTATCTGGCGCAAAAAGAAAAACTATAACTGAACAAACATTAAATTAAACTCATAAATCACATTTAATACTTTACAGGATGAAAAAGTTTGTTTCCTTAGTTGCCCTAACGGCAATTTGTCTGACAGGCTTGGCACAGACAGCGGAGTTCTTCAAACCTTACAAGCAGACGAACCTGCGTCTGCCAAGTGTTCCATTAGTGGTTAGCGACCCCTACTTTTCGATATGGAGTCCCTACGACAAACTTACCGACGGCAGCACACGCCACTGGACAAATGATGAGAAGCCCTTAGAAGGTCTGCTCCGTGTGGACGGTACGACATATCGTTGGATGGGTGCTGCACAACGAACCCTCATGGAAAGCATCGTCCCAATGGCTAATGAAAGCGAATGGGAGGCACGATACACTGGCACAGAACCTGCCAAGGACTGGATGAAGCCCGATTTCAATGACTCTGGTTGGAAAAGCGGTAAGGGTGCTTTTGGTTCAGATAACTATGATAATATCCGAACACCTTGGACAAAAGAGGATGACCACATCTGGATACGCCGCACTATTGACCTCACAACCGAGCAACTGCAAGGTGATCTCTATCTCATATTTTCGCACGACGATGCTTGTGAGATCTACATTAACGGTGAGAAGACTGCCAATGGTATCATGGACTATGTGGATGGTGTAGTAGTTCGCCTAGACGGCAAAAAGACAGGTCTGCTCAAGGCTGGCCGCAATGTCTTTGCCGTACACTGCTATAACAAAACAGGCGGTGCACTGGTCGACTTCGGTATCTTTCGCAACATTGCAAAGGGTGGTGACGCAATAATAACAGCAGAACAAAAGAGTGTAGACGTATTGGCTTGCAACACTTATTACACTTTCACCTGCGGTCCTGTGGAACTCGACGTAGTATTTACGGCTCCGCACATTATCAATGATTACGACCTATTGTCTGCTCCCATCAACTACATCTCCTATCAGGTGCGTTCCACAGATAGCAAACAGCACAACATACAGTTCTATCTTTCAACAACTCCGCAGATGGCGGTCAACAAAATACAACAACCTACCATTTCTTCTGTAGTACGAAAAAATGGTACGCAGTACCTTAAGGCAGGCACCATCCAACAACCCATCCTTGCAAAGACAGGCGACGGCATCTGCATTGATTGGGGTTACGTCTATCTCTCTGGCATTAACGGCCGGCTCTGCATAGCTTCAGACGATGCCATCAAGACACAGTTTATGGCCAATGGAAATTTGCCTCGTGGCGAACGGGAGGTTATATGCCAGAAACAGGCATCACTGCCTACACTGGCTTACGTTCACGATTTCGGAACAACGGAAGACGGTAGCAGTTTTGCCATGATCGGCTATGACGAGATTTGGGATATTGAGTACTTCTACAAGCGATACAAAGGCTATTGGGCTCACGAAGGCAGCGTCAGCATTTTCGATATGTTCGACCGTATGAAGAACAACTACACCAGCATCATGCAACGTTGCCGTCAGCAGGACAAAACCATCTATGACGATGGCATGGAAGCAGGTGGCGTGAAGTATGCAGAGATTCTGTCTGGTTCCTATCGTCACGTCAATGCTGCCCATAAGCTTTTCCGCGATGACGAGGGCAACGTGCTCTTCTTCTCGAAAGAGAACAACTCCAACGGTTGTGTCAACACTGTGGATCTCACTTACCCCGAAGCACCGCTCTACCTCTGCTACAACCCTGAACTACAGAAAGGCATGATGACCTCTATTTTTGAATACAGCTATTCTGGACGCTGGACAAAGCCTTTCGCTGCACACGACCTCGGTCAGTATCCCAAAGCAAATGCGCAGGTATATGGCGGCGACATGCCACTTGAAGAAGCCGGCAACATGATTACACTGGCTGCACAGATTTGCAAACTTGAAGGCAATACGCTCTATGTAGACAAGTATTGGGAGATCATCACTATATGGGCAGACTATCTCGCAGAAAACGGACTACATCCTGCCAACCAACTATGTACAGATGACTTTGCCGGACACTGGGCTGGAAACTGCAATCTTGCCATCAAGGCTATCATGGGCGTGACCGGATATGCTGAAATAGCAAAGATGAAAGGCTTGAACGACGTTTACGAGAAATACAACACCAAGGCAAAGGAGATGGCAGCCGCTTGGGAGAAGGAAACAAAAGTAGGCGACCATTACGAACTGGCTTATGGTGCAGGTAGCAATACTTGGAGTCAGAAATATAATATGGTATGGGACAAGCTCTGGCAGACAGGCATCATCCCTGCCAACGCCATGCAAACCGAGCTAAAGTACTACCTAAAAAAGCAAAACAAATACGGCCTGCCACTTGACAGTCGCAAAGACTATACCAAGAGCGACTGGATTATGTGGTCTGCAGCAATGGCTGAGACAGACAAGGACTTCCAGGCTTTTGTCGACCCTCTTTACAAGTATATCAACGAAACAGAGAGCCGTGTGCCCATTTCCGACTGGCACGACACCAAAACCGGACGCATGACAGGCTTCAAGGCTCGCAGCGTCATTGGTGGCTATTGGATGAGAGTCCTTATGAACAAGACAATAAGATGAAGACAGGAGCCTGTATATTCCCTGTTAATTGACCTCCGTACAGTCCCATTCCAAAAAGGGAGCAAAGAAAAGTCCGTGGTATCCTATAGCGGCGTTACAGTGCCGGCGAATGTCTGTCCTATGAACTTCGCCGACACTGTAACTTTTTTTATTCAATAATCGTAAAGACAGATGATCAGACAATGACACATCGGCTTCATTTCCAGCATCGTCCGTACCAGACGGAACGGCTGGCTGCATACAACAGAAAATTTCTTCGCGAACAATTCAGAATTTCTTCGCGAACAATTTTAAATTCTTCGCGAAGATTTTAAATTTCTTCGCGAAGAAATTTTATTTGGACGTGGACAATTGGAGAACTGCCCGGCATCAGTATGCATTGTACTATTCAACAAGACGAACGTTTTCGCTACAAACTTAACCCCTTATTTCGCGAAATGTTTTTTTTTTACTAATTTTGCAGCGAAATTTGAGCAATGATGATTTTCAGAAGACTTACTTTTAGCTTTATATTCTTCTTTACAACTCTTATCTGCCTGGCACAGAGTACCAATCAAGCGTACTGGTCATACATAGACCAGTACAAGGACTGGGCGATAGAACAGATGCAGCAGTATCATATACCAGCGAGCATCACATTGGCTCAAGGTTTGCTGGAAAGCAATGCCGGACGCAGCTCACTGGCTCGCGAGGCGAATAACCATTTTGGCATCAAGGTAGGTAGCACATGGACCGGACCTTACGTTTTGCGTGACGACGATGCCAAAAACGAGAAGTTCCGCAAATATAAAAGTGCACGTGAAAGTTTCATAGACCATTCAAAATTTCTGCAAGGAAAACGATACCAGAATCTCTACAGTCTTGGACAAACCGACTATCGGGGATGGGCACGGGGATTGAAGGCTGCCGGCTATGCCACTAACCCAGCCTATGCAGAAGCACTCATCCGCATTATTGAGATGTATAGCTTGCACCAATTCGACACGGGAAAGTATCATTCGCAAAAAACTACGACAAACAAACAAACCGACATAAATTCGGAAGATTACTTCTACAGCCGCCATGCCGTTTATTCCGGCAACAAAAACTATTTCATTATCGTGGAAGTAGGCGACGATATGGCAACCATCAGCCGCAACACAGGTGTCAGTCTGCGAAAATTATACAAATATAATGACCTGCCCCGCGACTATACCCCGACTGCTGGTGATATCATTTACCTACAGAAAAAGCGTAAGTGTGCATCGCGCGAGTTTCGCAAGAACCCCATCCATATCGTGGACGTCAATCAGAGCCTTTTCGACATAGCACAGCTCTATGGCATACGTCTTGAATCACTTTGTAAACTAAACGGATGGAGCGAGCCACAGGCCGTACAGGTAGGAGATATTTTAAGGATAAGATAATCAACTCCCTCAAGGGAGATAAGAATAGTATATAACTAATTATAATAAGATGATAACCCTTTCCAATATCGCCGTTCAATTCGGCAAGCGTGTTCTTTACAAGGACGTTAACCTAAAGTTGACCAACGGCAACATCTATGGCATCATCGGCGCTAACGGTGCCGGCAAGTCCACACTGTTGAAAGCAATCAGTGGCGAACTGGATCCTACTAAAGGTACCGTAGAGCTTGGTCCCGGCGAACGACTCAGTGTGCTCAGCCAAGACCATTTCCAATACGACCAGGAGACCGTACTCAACACTGTCCTTATGGGTCACACAACCATGTGGGACATTATGAAAGAACGCGAGATGCTCTATAGTAAAACCGACTTCACCGACGAGGATGGTATCCGTGTAGCAGAACTTGAGGATAAATTTGCCGAGATGGGAGGCTACGAGGCAGAAAGCGATGCTGCTGCCCTGCTCTCAGGTCTTGGCATCAAAGAATCCAAGCACTACCAGATCATGGGTGAGCTTTCTGGCAACGAAAAGGTACGTGTCATGTTAGCAAAAGCACTCTTCGGTAACCCTGACAATCTGCTACTTGACGAACCTACCAATGACCTTGACCTTGAAACTGTACAATGGCTCGAGCAGTATTTGAGTGAATTCGATCACACCGTACTGGTAGTCAGTCACGACCGTCATTTCCTTGATTGTGTCTGTACACACACCATCGACATCGATTTCGGTAAGGTAACAATGTTTGCAGGTAACTATAGTTTCTGGTACCAGAGTTCGCAGCTTGCTCTGCGCCAGGCACAAAACCAAAAAGCCAAGGCTGAGGAGAAGAAGAAGGAACTGGAAGAATTCATTCGCCGCTTCTCTGCAAACGTAGCAAAAAGTAAACAGACCACTAGTCGCAAGAAGATGCTGGAGAAACTCAATGTTGAAGAAATCAAACCCTCTACACGTAAATACCCAGGCATCATTTTCCAAATGGAACGTGAACCTGGCAACCAAATCCTTGAAGTGGAAGGTTTGAAGGCAGTCAGCGACGACGGAACTGTCCTTTTTGATAATGTCAGTTTCACCATTGAAAAGGGTGACAAAGTTGTCTTCCTTAGCCGTGACCCGCGTGCAATGACGGCACTCTTTGAAATCATCAATGGCAACCGTGAAGCAGAAACAGGTACATTCTCTTGGGGTATTACTATTACCACTGCTTACCTCCCGCTTGACAACACTGCATTTTTCCAGAGTGAACTGAACCTTGTGGACTGGCTCAGCCAGTTTGGCGAGGGAAACGAAGTCTATTTCAAAGCATTCCTCGGTCGCATGCTTTTCAGCGGCGAAGAGGTCCTGAAAAAAGTTAACGTTCTTTCAGGTGGTGAAAAGATGCGTTGCATGATAGCACGTATGCAGCTCAGAAATGCCAACTGTCTCATCCTCGACACACCGACCAATCATCTTGACCTTGAGAGTATACAGGCCTTTAACAACAACCTCAAACTTTTCAAGGGCAATGTTCTCTTCAGCAGCCATGATCATGAATTCATCCAAACCGTAGCCACACGCATTATAGAATTGACACCCAGCGGTATCATAGACAAGCTCATGGACTACGACGAATACATCAGTAGCGAAGCTATCAAAGAAGCAAAAGACAAGATGTATAGCATAAACAACTGACACGGCAACAATTGGCATACTTCTTGTTAATAAGCAACAGAACATAAAACCTTAATTATAATGAAAGAGGAACAGAAAGAAGAACTGAACGGGACACAGCAAGACGTTGAACAGCCCATACTCCAAACGGAACAGGATGAAACCTCTGAGGAGAAAACTGATAAAATGTCTGAGGATATTGTCGAGGAACCAACTATAGAAGAACAGCTCGAAGCTGCCAACAAAGAGATTGTCAGTTTGAAAGACCAGCTGTTGCGTAAAATCGCAGAGTTCGATAACTACCGCAAACGCACCATCAAGGAAAAGACTGATCTTATCTTGAATGGTGGAGAAAAGACGATTACTACTATCCTGCCTGTTCTTGATGATATGGAACGTGCTTTGAAGAACATGCAGAACGCAGAGGATATCAGTGCTGTAATCGAGGGCATCGAGCTTATTTACAAAAAATTCATAGATATTCTGGGAAAGCAGGGTGTTAGTGTCATTGACACAAAGGAGGCTGATTTCGATGTAGATCTCCATGAAGCTATCGCCCAAATTCCCGCTCCAACTTCAGAACTCAAGGGCAAGATAATGGATTGTACCCAGACAGGATATAAACTCAACGAGAAAGTCATTCGCCACGCTCAAGTGGTCGTAGGATTGTAAAACACATTAATATAAATACAGATGAATGTGTGCACTCCAGTCGCACGCAATAACGAGATATGGCAGAGAAAAGAGATTACTACGAGGTACTTGGTGTCAGCAAGACAGCAAGCGATGCCGAAATCAAGAGTGCCTACAAGAAGATGGCCATCAAATACCATCCTGACCGCAACCCTGGTAACAAGGAGGCAGAGGAGAAGTTCAAGGAGGCTGCCGAGGCATATGATGTCCTGCGCGATCCGCAGAAGCGTCAGAGATATGACCAGTTCGGGCATGCTGGCTTAGGTGGAGACGGAGGCTTTAGCAGTGGTGGCATGAACATGGATGATATCTTCAACATGTTTGGCGATATTTTTGGCGGAGGTAGCTTCGGTGGCGGAGGTTTTGGCAGCTTCGGTGGTTTCGGCGGTAGAAGTAGCGGCAGACACGTGGAAAAAGGTGCAGATTTACGCCTTAAGGTACGTGTTAACCTGAACGAAGTGGCTACAGGCGTCACCAAGAAGTTCAAGATAAACAAATACGTTACCTGCCCTCATTGTCACGGATCAGGCAGCGAAGATGGCAAGAAGGAGACATGTAGCAAGTGTAACGGTTCGGGTACTACCTATCGCACCATGAACACCATGTTCGGACGTATGCAGACGCAGACGCAATGTGATGCCTGCGGTGCCACGGGCTCCGTCATTCGCAACAAATGTAAGACCTGCGGCGGACAAGGCATCGTCAAAGGTGAAGAAGTAGTGGAGATAAAGATTCCTGCAGGCGTGCAGGAAGGCATGGTCGTCAATGAAAAGGGAAAAGGCAATGCAGCAAGATGGAATGGTGTACCCGGAGACATACATGTTTTCATCGAAGAAGAGCCGCATTCCCAATTGCTTCGCGACGGACAGAACCTGCAATACCACCTTCTGCTTGATGTTCCCACAGCCATCCTTGGTGGTTCAGCTGAGATACCAACCATTGACGGAAGGGTCAAGATAAAGATTGAACCGGGGACACAGCCTGGCAAGACAATGCGTTTGCGTGGTAAAGGATTACCTGTTGTTCAGGGTTATGGCTATGGCACAGGCGACCTTATCGTACAAATTGGTGTCTATATTCCCGAAAACCTTTCACGTGAAGAAAAGGAGACCTTCGAAAAACTCCTCTCAAGCGAAAACATGAAGCCGGGCGCAACAGCCAAGAACAACTTCTTTAGCAAGTTCAAGAAGATGTTTGAATAAGAAAAAGTACAGATTTATGAATTATTCACAGGCTGTTCAATATCTATATGACTCTGCCCCTTTGTTCCAGAACATAGGGGCAGCAGCATATAAGGAGGGGCTTGGAAATACTCTGATCCTTGATGCACACTTTTCCCATCCGCACCGTAAATACCGTACAATTCACGTCGGTGGCACTAATGGCAAAGGGTCTGTCAGTCACACACTCGCTGCCATCCTTCAGGCACAAGGCTACCGTGTAGGCCTCTACACAAGTCCTCATCTTGTTGATTTTCGAGAACGCATCCGAATAAATGGAAAACCTATCAGCCAGCAACGCGTCGTTGAATTTGTTGAGCAAGAATGCAATTTATTTGATACCTTGCATCCTTCCTTCTTTGAATTAGTTACTGCCCTCGCCTTTCAATACTTTGCAGAGCAGCAGGTGGACTTTGCTGTCATTGAAGTCGGTTTGGGCGGTAGGATAGACTGTACCAATATCATCCAGCCAGAATTATCCATCATTACAAACATCAGCTTCGACCATGTTCAGTTCCTTGGTAATACATTGCCCAAGATTGCTTCAGAGAAAGCAGGCATCATCAAACCAGACACTCCCGTTTGCATAGGCGAAAACATTAGTGCTGAGGTTAAGACTGTTTTCTCCCAAAAAGCACACGAAGTAGGAGCACCCATTATTTTTGCAGAGGATGAGGGCGAAATTCTTCAGTGTACCACGAACAACTGCACGATGAACTATGAGACGAAACACTTCGGCACACTTCAAGGCGCACTTGCAGGTCTTTGTCAAGAAAAAAATACGGCCACTATCCTTACCTCTGTCCTTCTCCTTCGAAAATGTGGTATCAACATCAGTGACGAAGCAGTAAAGAAAGGCATGGAAGAAGTCACGACCATGACAGGACTCATGGGACGCTGGCAGATAATTGGTCATAATCCGCTTACCATCTGTGACACTGCCCACAACAAAGGTGGACTCAGTTATATCTTCCGTCATCTTAGTACTCTACCCCATCGTCGGTTACATCTTATTTTCGGTATGGTTAGCGACAAGGATGTGGATGGTGTTTTGACAATGCTCTATTCTTTAATTCCTAAGCCTTATTCTATCTATTTCACACAAGCCTCCGTAGGACGCGCAATGCCCGTCGAAGAAATATGCAAGCGAGCCTCTTCCCACAATTTATGCGGTACGGCCTATAGCAATGTTGCTTTTGCATACGCAGCAGCACAAGAAAATGCTTCTGCAGATGACATTATATATATTGGTGGCAGCACATTTGTCGTTGCAGATATGCTGAAGAGCATACTTTAGCTTCTTTTCGTATACCAGCACAGAAGATTTCCACACTTTCCTTTTGAATTATGTGAAAAAAGTTGTAGATTTGCATAAGAAAATATCAATTGATAAGACCTTATGCCAATGGACAAACAACTAATTTCCGGATTAAAGAGAGAAAACTTCCAAGCTGTTGTGCAGGGAAAGCAGACAGACCTCTACACCCTAATCAATAGTGAAGGAATGGAAGTGAGCATTACCAACTACGGCGGTGCAATAATGGCCATCATGGTTCCCGACAGGGAAGGCAGGATGGCCAATATTATTCAAGGACACGACAGCATTCAGCATGTCATTGACAGTCCTGAACCTTTCCTTAGTACTTTAGTAGGCCGTTACGGTAATCGTATTGCCAAGGGAAAGTTCGTGATGAATGGTAAGGAGTATAGTTTAGCCGTCAATAACGGCCCAAATCACTTGCACGGCGGCCCTACCGGCTTCCATGCACGAGTTTGGGATGCAGAGCAGATCAACGAGCAAGAGCTTGTGCTCCGCTACACCTCTGCTTACTACGAAGAGGGATTCCCCGGTGAGCTCCACATGATTGTAAAGTATAGCCTAACGAACGAAAATGAACTCGTCATCGACTATCGTGGCACGACGAACAAGAAGACAGTTGTCAACATGACGAGCCATGGCTTCTTCTCTTTGGCAGGCATTAACAATCCAACTCCTGAGGCACTTAATAACATTCTTACCATCAATGCCGATTTCTTTATCCCCATTGATGAGACAAGCATCCCGACAGGCGAGATCCTTAAGGTTGAAGGCACACCCTTCGACTTCCGCAAGCCGCATGCAGTAGGCGAACGCATTGGCAATACCGACTGCCAGCAAATAGTGAATGGAACGGGTTATGACCATTGCTTTGTGTTGAACAAGCGTGAGCCGGGCGAGCTCTCTTTTGCCGTAAAATGCGTGGAGCCCAACAGCGGACGAAAGATGGAGATGTGGACTACAGAACCCGGTGTGCAATTCTACAGCAGCAACTGGCTGAGTGGTTTTACAGGCAATGGTGGTGCTACCTATCCTAAGTACTCTGCCCTATGTTTTGAGGCACAGCATTTCCCTGACACGCCCAATCGTGCTTATTTCCCCAGCTGCATACTCAAGCCAGGCGATATTTACAGGCAGAAGACTGTCTACAAGTTTGGAGTAGAAAAGTAAAATCAATATAACTAAACAACCTTTAAATTAAAATAAACAACTAAATTAAAACTAAATGGCACAAAAAACAAAACAATGGGCTGCGATTATCATGATGATCGCCCTCTTCGCTATGATTGCCTTCGTGACGAATCTCTGTTCACCTATGGCTGTTATTGTACAGAACCAGTTCGGAGCATCTGAACTTCAGTCTCAAATCGGCAACTATGCCAACTTCATCGCATACCTTGTAATGGGTATTCCCAGCGGTATGCTCATCGTAAAGTACGGCTACAAGAAGACTGCTATCCTTGCTCTCATCGTTGGTATTATCGGCATGGTTCTCGAACTGCTTTCGGGTACGATGGAGAGTATGTGGGTATATCTGGCTGGCGCTTTCATCAGCGGTTTCTGCATGTGTATGCTCAATTGTGTTGTCAACCCTCTGCTGAATCTTCTTGGCGGTGGCGGCAACACTGGTAACCAGCTCATTCAGATTGGCGGCGCATTCAACTCATGTGCTGCCGTAGCAGTATATATCATCTTGGGTGCCCTTATCGGCGAGGTTACGAAGGATACTGCCATTACAGACGCTGCTCCTGCCATGTACATTGCGCTGGCTATTTTCCTCCTGGCTCTGTTCGTAATGTTCCTGACCAAGATTGAGGAGCCTGCACAGGAGCCTGTCAAGATGGAACTCATCAAGGGTGCTCTCGGCTTCCGTCACTTTGCGCTTGGTGCTCTTGCCATTTTCTTGTACATGAGCGTTGAGGTAGGTACTCCCACGTATATGATTAAGTATCTTATCAGCGACTGCGGCGTTGCAGCAGGCACTGCTTCCCTGATTGCTGCTGTTTACTGGTTTGCGATGTTCATAGGCCGTTCTGTAGGCGGCAGCATCGGTGGCAAGGTCAGCAGTCGCGCCATGGTCGGCACTACTGCCACTGCAGCTGTCGTCCTGATTCTCTTCGGCATGTTCGCTCCCGAGACAATGACCGCCAACGTTCCCGGTGTTGACTGGGCAAACCTCAATGTCGTCTGGACGCAGGTTCCCGTCGGCGTTGCTGCATTCATCTGCGTAGGCTTCTGCACGTCCGTGATGTGGGGCGGCATCTTCAATATGGCCGTTGAGGGTCTTGGCAAGTACACTGCTGCTGCTTCCGGTATCTTCATGACGATGGTATTCGGTTGTGCTGTAATGGTTGCCGTTCAGGCCTGGGTCGTTGACGTTACCGGAAGCTACCTTACCAGCTACATCGTACCTTGCGTCTGCGCTGCATACATACTCTTCTATGCCCTCATCGGCAGCCGTGTAAGCAAGACTGCAACAAACTAAATCTTTTCTCCCCTCTTCCTTGCGAGGAGGGGAACTACCTATAAACCTATAAACTTATCGCATCATGAGACTAACTATCGACGACGTAAGAAGTCGTTTCATCAAGCACTTCGACGGCACGACGGGCTCTGTCTACGCCTCTCCCGGCCGCATCAACCTTATTGGCGAACACACTGACTACAACAACGGTTTCGTATTCCCCGGAGCCGTGGAGCAGGGCATGATTGCCGAGATTAAGCCCAACGGTACACGCATCGTTGACGCATACAGCATTGACCTGAAGGATCGCGTGCAATTCTCTATCGACGACGAGAAGGGTCCCAATGCATCCTGGGCTCGCTACATCTATGGCGTATGCCGCGAGATGATGGCTCTGGGCGTTCCCGTAGAGGGTTTCAACACGGCCTTTGCCGGCGACGTTCCCCTCGGTGCAGGCATGAGCTCAAGCGCTGCCCTCGAGAGCACGTATGCCTTTGCCCTGAACGACCTTTGGGGTGAGAACAAGATTGAGAAGATGGAGCTGGCCAAGGTCGGACAGCGTACCGAGCACAAGTACATTGGCGTGAACTGCGGCATCATGGACCAGGCCATCAGCGTCCTGGGCAAGAAGGGCAGCCTGCTCCGCCTTGACTGCCGCAGCGGCGAGTACGAGTACTTCCCCTGGAATCCGAAGGGCTATCAGCTCATCCTCGTCAACAGCTGCGTGAAGCACGAGCTGAAGGGCTCTCCCTACAACGAGCGCCGCCTGCAGTGCGAGCACGTTGCCGAAGTCATCGGCAAGAATCATCCCGAGGTGAAGAGCCTGCGCGATGCCAACTACGACATGCTCGAGGAGGTGAAGAGTCAGATAACGGAGGACGAGTACAAGCGTGCGCGCTACGTCATTGGCGAAGTAGTCCGCGTACTTGCCGTGTGCGACGCCCTCCAGAAGGACGACTACGAGACCGTCGGCAAGATGATGTACGAGACACACCACGGGCTTTCCAAGGAGTATGAGGTAAGCTGCGAAGAGCTTGACTTCCTCAACGAGGTAGCCAAGGAAGAAGGCGTCAGCGGTTCCCGCATCATGGGCGGCGGCTTTGGCGGCTGCACCATTAACCTCGTAGCCGACGAACTGGCAGCCAACTTCAAGAAGGCCGTCGTAGAAAAGTTCGAGAAGAAGTACGGCAAGAAGCCCATCGTCATTGACGTAGTCATCGGAGACGGCTCACGCAAGCTCTGCTAAGCCATCGTCACCGTCCTTGCGACGCGCACGACCAACGAGGGTGCCCCGGGATATCCGTCCTGAGGCACCCTCACTTTGCACAGGACCTTAGCCATGCAGGAACGGCC
>JAFLUV010000023.1:9729-18442 GCA_022508635.1 Prevotellaceae bacterium | reverse complement strand
CCCATGAAGGTTGTTGCCTTTTGCTGGAAAGTCTCTGCATGCTCTGTAGTCAGGAAACGTACTGTCCCTTCGCAGGTAATACGCTCTGCCATCTCTGCATGGCGGTGAAGATAGTCTTGCAGGCTCTGTGCCACATAGTTGCCCTGTTCTATGACACAGACGCCCTGCGGCATGTAGCGACGTATCTTGTTTATCAGCAGCGGATAGTGCGTACAACCCAGAATGACACTGTCAATACATGGGTCGCGACGGAACAGGTTGTCTATGGATTCACGCACAAAATAATCGGCACCAGGACTGTCGTACTTGTCGTTCTCTACCAGAGGAACCCACATCGGACAAGCTTCGCCCGTCACGCGTATGTCGGGATGTAGCTTGGCAATCTCCAGTTCGTAGGTCGTGCTGCGTATGGTGCCGGGCGTTGCCATGATGCCTACGTGGCGACTTTTCGATATGTTGCCTACCGCTTCTACAGTAGGACGAATTATTCCAAGTACGCGCCGCTGTGGGTCGAGTTCTGGGAGATCGTGCTGCTGAATGTTGCGCAAAGCCTTTGCTGAGGCCGTGTTGCAGGCCAGTATCACCAAATGGCAACCCTGCTCGAAGAGAAAGCGTACAGCCTGAAGCGTGAACTCATAGACGACATCGAACGAGCGGGTTCCGTATGGTGCACGGGCATTATCGCCGAGGTAGAGATAGTCGTACTGCGGCATCATGCGGCGTATTTGCTGCAAAATGGTCAGTCCGCCATAGCCGGAGTCGAAAATTCCGATAGCACCGGGAACAGTGGTAAGGACACTCTTTTGTGTCATGTCTGGACGTTGCTCACTGTTCGGGCTGTGGTGTGGCAGGTTGCTCTATGGGCTGCGGTGCGTTCTCTGGAGTGGGAACTGCTACGGACAGGCCGAGCTTCTGGCGAACAAGTTCTGTCACATCAACACCGATGACTGGGTTGATGTAAGGGCAACTGTTGCCGTCAGTGTTAAGGATATAGCCGTAGCCATACTCTACACCCACCTCAAGTAAGGCACTGTTCAAACGTTTGTAAGCAGCTTGCATGAGCTCTTCCTCTGCTTGCGCAATCAGCTCCTGAGACTTCTGGCGAAAAGCTATGCCATTGTCCATGAGCGATTGTAGCTCAGCCTGTCGCTTTTGCATGATAGCTTGGGGGAAGTCTTTCTGTCCTTGCAAAAAGTCGACGAACTTGCGCTGGAATTCTTCTTCGCTTCTTGTAGCTTCTCCCTCGTATTTGGTCTTCAGCTCTGCCAGTCCCTGTTTTGCCTGGGCATATTCGGGCAGTTCTTTTAGGAGTTGTTCATAACTAATGTATCCGAACTGTATCTGTGCGGAACATGTGGCACAAAATATCAGTAGCGGGAGAATAAAATACAAGCGTTTCATAGGCTTGGATTTATATGTTATTTACTATATCCCTAGTTCTTTTTTCACCTGGTCGGTGATGTCGGTGCTCAGTGATGAGTTGACGAAGGGGATGACACCTGCACTGGTATCAACAATGTAGACATAACCGCCAGCTTCGCCCAGCTTCTTCACAACTTCCATCACTTTCTCGCTGATGGCAGCCATCTTCTCGCCCTGTGCCTGCTGGAGAGCTACCTGATTGTCCTGATAGGATTGCTGAAGACGGTTGTAGAGATCCTGCAACTCTTGTTCGCGGCGCTGACGCACGTTCTCCAACAGGTTTGCCTGTTCCTTTTGATATTCCTCAGTCTTCTTTTGCAACTCCTCTTGCATGAGCTTCAAATCATCTTCGAACTGCTTTTGCATGGCCTGCATCTCCTCCATTGCTGTGGTGTACTCCTTCATGTTGGGGATGATGTCTGCTGTGTTGAAATGTGCAAACTTCTGAGCAAAGAGACTCATGGGAGCCATCAAAAGGATGGCAATTACGATTTTTTTCATAGTTTTGTGTTTATTAGAATTTTCTTTGTTATCAGTTTCTTGTTTTAGTTATATCCAAGTTTTGTAAGCACTTCGTTCGAAATGTCTATCTTCGGACTGGCAAAGATAATGCCTGCATCGCTGGCACGATCCAGTACGAGACTGTAACCTTTCTGGTCGCAGATATCCTTAACAGCCGTGTATATTTCCTCCTGAATGGGTGCCATCAGGCTTTCACGCTTCTTGAAAAGTTCGCCTTCCGGACCGAAGTATTTCTTTTTCAGCTCGGCAGCTTCCTTTTCCTTTTCTACGATTGCTTCCTCGCGTTTGGCCTTTTGCTCCTCGCTCAGGAAGACGGCTTCCGACTGATAGTTTTTGTATTGTGTCTGTGCTTCGCTGACCAAAGCATCAATTTCAGCCTGCCACTTCTTGCTAACCTGATTGAGCTGTTCACTGGCACGTTCGTAGGCGGGGATATTTTTCAGTATATAGTCCATGTCGACCAGCGCAAACTTCTGGGACCAAGCTGATGTGCTACCCAGCAATATCAGCATTGTAAATAAGAGCTTCTTCATAATCTGTTTCGTTTTCGTATATATTATTTAATGTATAGGACTAAAGTTAGAACTCTTGGCCGAGGACGAAATGGAAGTGGCTTCCAGAGTACGACTTGCTTCCGTAAACGCTGTCGAAGCCGTATGCCCAGTCAATACCAAGCAAGCCGACCATCGGCAGGAAGATACGGACACCTGCACCTAAAGAACGTTTCATGTCAAGTGGGTTGAAGTCTTTGATATTGTTCCACGCGTTGCCTCCTTCGGCGAAGACCATACCGAAAATGTTGGTGCTGGCACCCAGCATGAAGGGATAGCGCAATTCTACAGTGAAGCGGTCGTAGGCATAGCCGGATGCTCCTCTTGGCGTGAGCGAACCATTATCATAGCCTCGCATGCCAATCGTTTCTGTAGCATAGTTCGTACTATAGCCACTGGTGCCGTCACCACCCACATAGAATGTCTCGAAAGGCGAGCGCAGGTCTTTATTGTAGTGTCCCAAGATGCCAAGTTCCACACGAGTTGACAATACAAAGCACTTGTTGTGTCCGCTCAAAGCTGTGAAGGTACGGCTCTTGAACTTCCACTTGTGGTACTCTATCCAACGGTACTTTTCTTGCATCTCTTCGTTATAGGTCGCACTATTTCCGTTGGTTGCCAGATTGGCGTAGTCTTTGTCACTAAAAAGGCTATAAGGTGGTGTTAGCGTAACGTTCATCTGGAATTCGGAACCAGAGCGGGGATAAATAGGGCTGTCAGTGCTACTGCGGCTCAGTGTAAAACCTAAGTTGATATTGTTGCAGTTGCCATTGGACATAAGGAAATACTGCCAGTTCTTAAGCATATAACGAGTGTAGCTCAGCTCGGCGTAAAGCGAGAACCAGTCATCAGGCCAGCGCAGGCGTTTACCCCAACCTATGGACATGCCGAATAACATTACATATTTATCTGGGTCATAGTAGTTTTCATAGTAATTGTAATTGCTGTTACCATACCCATAGAGGAAGCTGTTATAATAGCTATTGTAGTAGGCAGAGTTATAATAGTTATCTGCTACATCGGTTTGCTTTGAGAAGAAAGCACTAAGTCTGAACATGTTCGGACGTTTGCCGCCAAACCAAGGATTAGAATAGCTTGCACTGTATGCTTGATAGTAACGTCCGTTCGTTTGTCCGCTGATACTGAACTCTTCGCTGTTGCCCATAGGCATCACGCCACGACGTAGTCCCTTCTTATTGAAGAGGTTTGCCATACAGAAATTACTGAACTTAAGTCCAATTCGTCCAATGACACCTGTTTGTCCGTAGCCCAACGAAAATTCTATCTGGTCATTGTTTTTGCTTTGGAGTCCCCAATTTATATCTACCGTACCATTCACACGGTCGGGTTCTACTTTGGGGTCAATACCTTCGACATCGAAGTGTCCGAGTGACGCTATCTCACGGTAGGAACGCATAAGAGCCTCCCTCGAGAAGAGATCTCCGGGCTTGTTGCGGAGCTCACGTCTTACAACATTCTCGTAGACACGATTGTTACCACTTATGCGTACATGGCTGATGTAAGCCTGTTGTCCCTCATAGATGCGTATTTCAAGGTCAACGGAATCTTCCACGATGTTCGTCTCGACGGGATCAATTGTGGAGAAGACATAGCCATTGTTGTAGTAAAGGTTACCTACGGCATCCTCATCGTTTTTCAGTCGTTCATCCAAAAGTTTCTGATTGTAGACGCTGCCTTTCTTCATGCGCAGCAATTGGTTTAGTGATTCGGTGGGATAGAGCGTATTACCCACCCACTCAATGTTACGGATGTAATACTTCTGTCCTTCCTCTATAGAGATATGGATATCCACGTCTTGATCGCCATAGGGGACGACACTATCTGCTATGATTATGGCATCACGATAGCCCAGTTCGCCATACTTCGTGAGCAGATTTTCTTTTGCTTCCTTATATTTTGCCTCTACATATTTTTTGCTTCTGAACCAACCAGCCATTGAATGTTTTTCATGTATTTTTTTCAGTACGCCAGGTTTGATGATATTTCCCTTAATTTTTGCTGTGGTCAGGTTTTCGTTACCGTTGATGTAGATATGGTTGATTTTCACCTTATCTTTTTTCTCGACGTTAACATCTATAATCGTTTTGTCAGGTGCACTTACGTCATCTCGTTGCACGATGTTTATCTCTGCGTTTTTATATCCTTTCTCCGAGAAATATCGCTGTGCCAATATCTTGGCTCGGTCTATCATGTTTGGGGTCAGCTGATTGTCCTTTACGAGTCCCAGCTTCTCCTTCAGGTCATCGCGTTCGTTCTTCCTTACACCGTTGAAGTTGACCTGTGAGATGCGTGGTCGTTGCGTGAGCTGTATATGCAGATAAGCAGAATCTCCCACGAGACTATCCACGCTGATGGCTACATTGCTAAAGAGTCCGTTACGCCAATAGCGTTTTACAGCTTTAGTGATCTCCTCACCAGGAATCTCTATCTTTTGTCCTTTACTCAGTCCACTCAGTCCGATAAGCAGATAATCGTCGTAGTTCTTCACGCCATCTACAGTGATGTTGCCGATATAGTATTCCCGCGCTGTACGGCTGTAGTCAATATCGGGAGTCACTTCGCGTTTCACGACTTGCGAGAACGAAGGGACGAGCAGTCCGAAAAGGCTTAATAGAATAAGGTTTATTCTTTTCACTGTGTTTATTTAAGTTGCTTGGGTTACTTGTCGTTAGCCCTTGGTTACTTGCTCTCCGGTCATTCCGAAGCGTCTTTGTCTCTGTTGGTATGCTACGATGGCTTTGTGCAGGTCTTCTTCATGGAAGTCCGGCCAGTAGGTATCACAGAAATAGAACTCGCTATAGGCGCACTGCCACAACAAGTAGTTACTGATACGTAGCTCTCCACCGGTGCGTATGAGTAGATCGGGATCTTCCATGAAGTTAGTCTCCAGATGCTTCGATACATATTCTTCGTTGATGTCTTCCGGCGTGATATGTCCTGCCCGAGCCTCGCTGACGGCATCCCGCATGGCCTTGGTCAGTTCCCACCTGCTACTATAGTTGAGGGCTGTAACAGCAGTCATGCGTTTATTGTTCTTAGTATTCTCCATGCATTCCAACACGCGGCGGCGAGCAGGAGCTGGCAGTCTGTCAATGTCGCCAATGTAACGGAATCGTACATCGTTCTTCATAAATATCTCATCCTCGAGCTTGTCTGCCACGAGTTGCATCAGTGCTCCAATCTCGGCTTCCGGACGGTTCCAGTTTTCTGTTGAGAAGGTATACATAGTCAAATACTTGACTCCGAGCCTGGCGCATTCGGATGTAATGAGCGTCACGTTCTCCACGCCCTGGATGTGTCCGCTCGAACGCGGCAACCCTCTTTCTTGTGCCCAGCGTCCGTTGCCGTCCATGATGATGGCGATGGATTGCGGGATGTTATTTCTGTCGAGTTGAAGAATATCTTCCATTGTGTTGTAGTATTCAATTATTACATTTTCGATACTTGGGGAACATGTCGTATGTGATGAAGAACATGGCAAAGCTGTAACTGTCCTTATTCTTGAACATGCCGCTTTCCACGCCGTATGGGTCTTTTAGCTGTGTACCTTCTGGCGTAGCATCAAGTTTGTCGGTTGAGGAGAAGCGCATGGTCCACTCAAAGCCGATGTTGACGCGTGGCTTAAGTTTGTACTTCACACCTATGCCAACGGGGATATTCATTCCGCCACAGGCTGCTGCTCCGCCTCCCATTCCGATGGTTACGCCCGCACCTGCCAGTATATATGGCGTGATTCGACTGTTGCCTTTGTAGCCTACTCCTGTGCCAAAGCCCCAGAAATTTAGCTCAAACTGTGCGCCGATGTCTAAGACATTTCGTGAGAAGCCTACTTTGGTAGGGATTCCTCCTTCTGGTGTCTGGCTGTATGCGTCTGTCGGGATGAAGATGCCATCCGTCGTGCCATGGATGTGCCCGAAAGCAAGGTTAGCCTTGACTGCCATGCGCGGGTTGAGGATACGGCGTGCCGTGAGGGCACCCATCATACTGAGGTTGGAGAACGGGACGCTGTTGGCATCGCCTATATAGAAGCATCCGCCGAGTCCTGCACCCATGTCCATCTTGTATTCTATCTCTTCCTCTGCACGTGCAACGGCGAAGACGAAGAGCAGACAGCATGCGGTTATTGCTGTTTGAATCCAAGTCTGTTCAGTCTTCCTCGCCATACTTGTGCGTCAGTGATTATCCAGATGAAGTGGTTTTTGTCTACGGTGCTTGTGATGCAACCATCGATTCCTTCCAGCAGGACGGGCATGTGAAGCTCAGCGTCGGGACGCCAGGTGATGCCGTAATCCCTGCTGATGTACATGGCGTCGAGCGCTTCATGCGTGCCGTCCTCCGAGGCTCCGCCGAAAGCAATGCATTTGCCGTCGTAAGAGATCAGGTTAAAGCTTTGCAGTCGCGGGCAGGGTATGTCGTTGTCGGAGCTGACAGGGAAGTAGATCCATCCAGCATTTTCCTCGGGTTCTTTGTCGTTCCACATCTTGTTCCAGACGGAGGTGTTTGTGTAGCCTTCTTTCTGGCCGACCATGATAATGCGTGTGTTGCCATTATTTTGGCGTACGGTCAGTGACCTGATTCCATTGTCGGGCAGCATGGTGCCTTCGGTGTCCAGCTCATCATCATCCCAGCTTTCAGCGTTGACGGAGCGCAGCATCTTTCCTTCGGAGACGGCGTAGAAGTACTTTTCGGTCTTCTCCACGAGGGTAAGTCCGTGGGTATGTGTGGTGCCTTCCTGTTGCCAGCTCACTGCGTCTTGCGAGGAGAGGATGCTTCCGTCGTTGGTGCTGAGGTAGAGCTTGCTGCCTTGCTGGCGAAGGGTCTGTATGTCTGCGGTGCCGGGCAGGTTGGTCGTCAGTTCTTCCCATGTGCCTTCTGCCTCCGTCGAGGAGCGTCCTGCCAAGGATATGCCGGAGTCTTTTTGTCCGAGCACCATTAGCCTGTCGTTCAGGATGAAGGCCTTCATGTCTGTCATGCCGACAAGTGGCTCTACTTCGCTCTCGCATTGTTTCCAGTAGAGGGAGTCTCCTTCCTGCTGGTGTACGTTGACTGTGAAGGTATATGTGCGGGAGGTCTGTGTGTCGTTGGAGAGAACAATCAGTTCCAGTGGGGTTGTCAAGTTGAGGCTGTCTGTGGAGTTGTAGGTTACCCAGGCGGCGTCGGAGCCTTTCTCTCGGTAGGAGAGCATGGAGCCGTCGAAGCTGATTGTCGCGAGGACAGAAGAAAGGTCGCTGCCGTAGGGCAGCGAGTCGCGGTTTTCGATGGTGTTGTTCCGGTGGTCGATGGTCATGGCATAGTTGCCTGCGGTGTAGGGCATGGGAGTCGAGCTGATGACGTTGCCTGAGCGGTCTCGCTTCACGACGGTGCGTTTCACGGTTCCCAGGGTCACCGACCTTATGTAGCAGTAGTCGTTTGGGGTCACCGTCTCTTCGTCTGTGGAGCACGAGGTCCAGAGAAGCAGGAGCGGCATTGCCAGGAGCAGGGTTAACCAGCGAAGTCTCATATAGTTTCTTGCGCGCATAGCGTGTATTTATATTTCAGGGTGCAAAGATATAAATAATTTGTGACTTGGAAGTGTTTGGGCCGGATTAAATGTCCTAACGGGGGTTGTTTTAAGTAAAATTAGGGAATCTGGTGCGTTGTGCAACACTTTATGATGCTTCTTTTGGGTGTTTACGCTATGGTGTTTCGTCCGGCTCGCGGGTATAGAGTTGCAGGAGTTGTCCGCCGTAGTCCCTGGTGCTTTGCAGGAGTGCGCCTGTCAGGACGGGGGCGGCGACGCCGCGGTTCAGGCGGAAGGGTGCCGTCTCGATGCGTGCTTCGTCCCAGAGGCCTGCGTCGATGAAGCTTTGGAGCAGCCGTGCTCCGCCTTCTACGATGAGGCTTTGTATGCCGCGCTGACGGAGGTCGGCGAGGATTTCTCCGAGGCTTTCGTGGGTGTAGACGACGGTGGGTGCGGTGCCGTCCATGAGGCGGAGGGCGGGGGACAGGACGCCGTGGCGGTCGATGGTGAGGCGAAGGGGGTCGGGGCCCGGCCAGAGGCGCGTGGTGAGGGAGGGGTTGTCGGCGATGGCTGTCCTGGTGCCGACGAGGATTGCCTGGTGCCTTGCGCGCAGGCGGTGCACGAGCGTCCGGGTGAGTGCGTCGGAGAAGACGCAGGCGGCGGTTCCTTCTGCTTCCTTTCCCTGGGTGATGCCGGG
>JAFLUV010000023.1:7327-9629 GCA_022508635.1 Prevotellaceae bacterium | reverse complement strand
GTGGTGAGGCCGGCTGTTTCCCTTATGTGGTCGATGAAGCCGTCCTTGCTTTGTGCCCATTTGAGGGTGATCCAGGGGCGGTGCCTGCTGTGGAAGGTGAAGAAGGGGCGGTTGAGTGCGCGGCATTCCTGCTCGAGGACGCCTGTCTCCACTTCGCATCCTGCGTCGCGGAGCTTCTTTATGCCCAGTCCGTTGACCTTTGCGAAGGGGTCGGTGCAGCCGATGACGACGCGCGGGATGCGGGAGCTGACGATGAGGTCGGCGCAGGGCGGTGTCTTGCCGTAGTGGGCGCAGGGCTCGAGGCTGACGTAGATGGTGCTTTGCGGGAGCAGTTGCTTGTCGCGGACGCTTGCGATGGCGTTCACTTCGGCGTGGGGGCCTCCGCAGCGGCGGTGGTAGCCTTCGCCGATGATGCGCCCGTCGTGGACGACTACGGCTCCGACCATCGGGTTGGGCGGTGCGCCGGCTTCGCCGCAGCGTGCCAGCTGGATGCAGCGTCTCATGTACTTTAGTTCGTAGTCCATTCGTTCGTTTTCACATTTTCTTCGTACCTTTGCGGCATGAATCTACTTGGCTTGTTGCGGCAGCGGTACGGTGCGGGCGAGGCGCGGGCTCTGTATGAGTACGTCATGCGGCGCCGGTTCGGCCTGTCGCGCACGGATGTTATTCTGGGCAAAGATACGACTTTATCGGCGAACGACAAAGCGGAACTGCAAATAATTCTGGAAAGGGTGGCGAATGGGGAGCCGGTGCAGTACGTCCTGGGGAGCGAGGAGTTCTGCGGGCGTGTGTTCGGCGTTGCCCCGGGGGTGCTGGTGCCGCGTCCGGAGACGGAGGTGCTGGTGGGGCTTGTGCGCGAGGGTGTCGCGTGCGGCTGTTCGGTGCTGGACGTGGGGACGGGCAGCGGCTGCATTGCGGTGACGCTGGCGCTGGAGGGCTATCGCGTGACGGCGCTGGACGTGTCGGACGAGGCGCTCGGGGTGGCGGCGCGGAATGCGGCGGCGCTGGGTGCGGAGGTGGAGCTGGTGAGGCACGACATCCTGCTTCCGTGCGTGCGGGAGGCTGGGGGCGGTGCCGGTGCGGGCTGCCTGCCGTGGGGCGGGGCGGGGCGGCGCTTCGACGCGGTGGTGAGCAATCCGCCCTACGTGTGCCGGAGCGAGGCTGCCGCGATGGAGGACAACGTGCTGCTCTACGAGCCGCACCTGGCGCTCTTCGTGCCGGACGACGACCCTCTGCTCTTCTACCGTGCGATTGCGGGCTTCGGGCTCCGGCACCTGGCTCCCGGCGGGCGTGTCTTCTTCGAGGCGAACGTCAGGTTCTGCGCTCAGGTCGGGGAGCTCTTGCGGAGCCGCGGCTACGAGGACGTGCGGGTGCGCCTTGACCAGTTCGGGCGCGAGCGCTTCGTGACGGGTCGCCTGGGGCGGGGCTGCGGGGGCGGCTGATGTTTTCTATGAATTATGTATGTGATATGACTACGGACGGGCGGGTTGCTGTCGCGGGCTAATGGGATATTATTATGGACTAATAGGATATTATTATGGATGGTGAACAAGACGTTACTATGGAGGGCGGTCGTGCTGCCGCCGCGAGGGGCGGGCTGACGCGGGAGCAGGCGCTGTCGCGTGCGGCGGCTCTTTGCGGGAGCGGCGAGCGCTGTTCGTCGCAGGTGATGGAGAAGCTGTCGTCGTGGGGCGTGGAGGGCGACGATGCGGCCTACGTGATGGGGCGCCTCGCGGCGGAGCGTTTCGTCGACGACGAGCGCTTCTGCCGTGCGTACTGCCACGACAAGTTCCGCTACAACCGCTGGGGCAGGGTGAAGCTGCGCCAGATGCTGCGCCGGCTGCGGCTGGAGTCCGGCGCGATAGAGGCGGGGCTGGCGGAGATTCCCGAGGCGGAGTACCGCCAGGCGCTCTGCGAGGCGCTCCGGCAGAAGGACCGCACGCTGCGCGAGGAGGATGCCTGCCGCCGCAAGGGGAAGCTCGTCCGTCACCTCCTTTCCCGCGGCTTCGAGGCGGAGCTTGTGCTGGATGCCGTCGACGACTTCCTCGGCCTTTAGCGGGGCTTGCCCCGGGTGCCGCAGGCGGTTTCTCCGGGAGGTGGCGGGGCTTTTCTTGGATGCCGGCGATGGCTTCTCCGGGAGGTGACGGGGCGGCATGCCGGAGTTGCTTTTCGTGGAAAAGGTTTTACAAAACGCTGTGTCCGCGTCGGAGCAAAATAGCGCCGGAAGGCGCTCGTTCCGGCCTCGTTGAGTTGTCGGAAGGGCGTTTGGGAGGTGTTTCGGCGTGCCTTTGTTTGCAAAAGG
>JAFLUV010000023.1:5271-7227 GCA_022508635.1 Prevotellaceae bacterium | reverse complement strand
GCGGCAGTGGACGAGGCGTCGCAGGCGGCGGGGCGGACTGCCGTCCGGGGCGGGAGAAGGGCGCGGGAAGGAAAATAATCCCGAGGGAAGGAAAATAATTCCCCGCCCATGGCGCGAATGTGCCAATCTTTTCGTACCTTTGCGCCGCAATCCTCCAGGACACAATCAACGACAATACAAATATGGACGCACAACTCATCAAAGAATGCGAAGCCAAGGCACAGGCCTGGCTCGACTCACCCTGCTACGACGCAGAGACAAAGGCCGAGGTCTCGGCCATGATGCAGAGCGAGGACAAGACTGCCCTCGTGGACGCCTTCTACCAGAACCTCGAGTTCGGCACCGGCGGACTCCGGGGCATCATGGGCGCAGGCACGAACCGCATGAACAAGTACATCGTAGGCATGGCCACGCAGGGCTTCGCCAACTACCTCCGCAAGGCCTTCCCCGAGGGACGGGAGCTCAGCGTAGTCGTCGGACACGACTGCCGCAACGACGGCCGCCTCTACGCCCAGACCGTGGCGGACATCTTCTCCGCCAACGGCATCAGGGTCTACCTCTTCGAGAGCCTCCGCCCCACACCCGAGGTCAGCTTCGCCATCCGCCACCTGCATGCCAACGCCGGCGTCAACGTCACCGCAAGCCACAACCCCAAGGAGTACAACGGCTACAAGGCCTACTGGGAAGACGGCGCACAGGTGCTCGCACCACACGACACCGGCATCATCGACGAAGTCAACAAGGTACGCATCGAGGACGTCAGGTTCCAGGGCAACCCCGCCCTCATCCAGCTCATCGGGGGCGAGACGGACTTCGACTACATGACCGCCGTCAAGGAAGCCATGATAGACCAGGACGTCATCCTCAGGCAGAGAGACCTCAACATCGTCTACAGCCCCATGCACGGCACCGGACGCGTCATCGTACCCCTCTGCCTGCGCAGCTGGGGCTTCCGGAACATACACGTCGTGCCCGAGCAGATGACCGTCGACGGCAACTTCCCCACCGTCGAAAGCCCCAACCCCGAGAACTCCGAGGCCATGACCCTCGGCATGCAGCTCGGCACCAGGCTCAACGCAGACCTCGTCGTCGCCACCGACCCCGACGCCGACCGCCTCGCCATCGTCTGCCGCGACAACAAGGGAGAGTGGACCATCGTCAACGGCAACCAGACCTGCATGATGTTCTGCTACTACATCATCAAGAACAAGATCGCCCTCGGACAGCTCCGGCCCACCGACTTCCTCGTCAAGACCATCGTCACCACCGAAGTCATCACGCGCATGGCCGAGAAAAACGGCATCGAACTGCGCGACTGCTACACCGGCTTCAAGTGGATCGCACGCGAAATCGCCCTCAGCGAAGGAAAGCAAAGGTACATCGGCGGAGGCGAAGAGAGCTTCGGCTTCCTCCCCTTCGACAAAGTGCGCGACAAGGACGCCCCCGCATCCATCTGCCTCATCTGCGAAATCGCAGCCTGGGCGCGCGACAACGGCATGACCCTCTACGACCTCCTCATGCAAATCTACCTCGAGTACGGCTTCAGCTACGAGCACACCGTCAACGTCGTCAAGCCCGGCAAGAGCGGCGCCGACGAAATAAAGGCCATGATGGAGGACTACCGCAGCAACCCCGTCACCGAAATAGCAGGCAGCAAAGTCGTCCTCGCAAAGGACTTCAAGACCCTCAAGGCACGCGACGGCGAAGGACGCGAGACAACCCTCGACATGCCCGCCACGAGCAACGTCCTCCAGTACTTCTGCGAAGACGGCACCAAGGTCAGCGTCCGCCCCAGCGGCACCGAGCCCAAGATAAAGTTCTACATCGAAGTGAAGGACACCATGGGCTGCCCCAACTGCTACGCCGCCTGCGTGCAGAAGGCACAGGCAAAGGTCGCAGAGATAAGGAAGTCCATGCGCATCTGACCCTTCCCCCGAGAACCCCGTGAACCACACA
>JAFLUV010000023.1:0-5171 GCA_022508635.1 Prevotellaceae bacterium | reverse complement strand
ATAAGGAAGTCCATGCGCATCTGACCCTTCCCCCGAGAACCCCGTGAACCACACAGCGACGGAAAGCCCGTGAACCAGACAGGGACGGAGAGCCTCGTGAACCACACAACGACGGAGAACCCGCATGAACCGGACAAAGGACGGAGAATCCGTGAACCAGACAGCGACGGAGAGCCTCGTGAACCACACAGCGACGGAGAACCCGCATGAACCGGGCAAAGGCCGGACACTGAGGTATTTCCTCTTCTGCAAGGGGGACATCCTGCTCACCGCCGACGGGAGCGTCCCCTCTGGCGAATCGCCGCCCGTCGCGCTGAAGCCCTGGGAGAAAGTCACCACGCTCCACGTCGGAGACCAGGACATCCTCGTGGGAGCGCTGTCGAAACCCGTCGCCGGCCGTCCCGGCCTGCAGGCAATACCGCTGCGCAAGTCGTTCCGCATCCTCCCGGCCGGCGACTACCAGCTTGCAGGCAAGTGCGCCGAACTGATCTACTTCCACCAGAACAACCTCTTCTGCGGCACCTGCGGCGGACAGATGCAGTGGCAGACGGACATCAGCAAGCAGTGCCGGGAATGCGGAAAGGAACTCTGGCCGAGCCTCGCCACCGCAGTCATCGTCCGCGTGCAGCGCGGCGACGAGATCCTGCTGGTGCACGCCCGCACCTTCCGCGACCGCCACTACGGACTCGTGGCGGGCTTCGTAGAGACAGGCGAGACGCTGGAAGAGTGCGTCCGCCGCGAAGTCTGGGAGGAAACGCGCCTGTGCGTCGGCAACATCCGCTACTTCGCCTCACAGCCCTGGCCCTATCCCTGCGGACTCATGGTGGGCTTCACCGCAGACTACATCTCCGGCGAACTCCGCCTGCAAGAAGAAGAACTCAGCGACGGCGGCTGGTACGGTCGCGGAAACCTCCCCTTCCTGCCCGACCCCTCTTCCATTGCCTACCGCCTCATAGAGGACTGGCTAAGGCAGACAGACAAACATTTTTAGCCAAACGTGCTCCTAATTAAAAATAATGTACTATCTTTGCATCAAATTATAGTCAAGCATGTTAATAGACAAGCATGGAAACGCAGCAACAGTTTGAACAGATTATGGCGGAGTGCCGCTCCCTGTTCGTGAAGAAACTGCACGATTACGGGGCTGCCTGGCGCATCCTGCGTCCCACGTCGCTCACCGACCAGATATACATCAAGGCGAACCGTATCCGCAGCATTGAAACGAAGGGCGTCGCGTTCGTGGACGAAGGCATACGCCCTGAACTCATCGGCATTGTCAACTATGCTGTCATAGGTCTTATCCAGCTGGAGAAAGGATATTCCGAGAAACCCGATGACATGACGTGCGAGGAAGCAGTGGCCGCCTACGACAAGCATGCACAGGCGGCATTGCAGTTGATGCTGCGCAAGAACCACGACTATGATGAGGCATGGCGGATGATGCGTATCAGCAGCTATACGGATCTCATTCTCATGAAGGTCTTTCGAACGAAGCAAATTGAGTCTCTCGACGGGGACACACTGGTGTCAGAGGGCATCGACGCGAACTATATGGACATGTTGAACTATGCTGTCTTCGGTCTGATAAAGCTGACGTTCGGCGAGGATACACAAGCTTTGTCGCTTCAATAGATATGAAAGTTTCCGGTCACAAGGTTATGATTGTCGTAGCGGGCGTAATGCGTCTGTTGCTGGCGTTGACTTTCGTGTTCTCCGGAGTCGTGAAACTCATTGATCCTCGTGGCACGCAGTATAAAATAGAGGATTACGCCTCTGTCTTCGGCTTGAGCGGATTGCTGCCCGAAGCTTTGTCTCTGGTGCTGGCATGCCTGCTTGCCATGACGGAATTTCTGATAGGTATTTACTTGCTTTTCGCCATTCGTCGTCGCTTGGCATCGTGCGTGTTGCTCTGCTTCATGCTCGTCATGACACCCCTGACGCTATACCTCGCTATTGCCAATCCTGTTCCCGATTGCGGTTGCTTTGGCGATGCCATCGTGCTCACCAACTGGCAGACATTGGTCAAGAACGTGATACTGCTTGTTTGTGCGGCCGTTGTGTTCCGCTATCGCGTACAGTTGCCGCGCTTCGTTACCCTGCGAAACCAATGGATAGTAGCGCTTTACTCGTTTGTCTTTGCTGGTCTCTTGGCAGGTTATTGCCTCTGGCGTTTGCCTGTCATCGACTTCCGTCCTTATCATGTGGGTGCCGATATCAGGCAGGCATGGATTGACGACCAGCAAGGTTCTGGTGGATTCGTCACCACTTTCATCTTGGAGAAGGACGGACAGCAGCGCGAGTTTACCCTTGAAAATTATCCCGACAGCACTTGGGTATTCGTTGATTCGCATACCATACAGACAGGAGAAGCGAGGCACAGTGGAGTGGGAGACCTGCTCATACGGGATGCCTTTACTGGAGAAGACCTTACGGAGACGATACTCTTTGACCCGGGCTATACATTCCTACTCATCGCTCCTTACATAGAAAAGGCTGACGATGGCGTGATGGATCGTCTGCTGACGCTTTATGACTACAGCCAGGAGACGGATTGTGCTTTTTATTGCCTCACATCGAGCGGCGAACAGGAGATTTCCCTCTGGCAGGAGATGACAGGTGCCGAGTATCCCTTCTGCCTGACAGATGCTGTGGTGCTTAAGACAATGGTGCGCTCCAATCCCGGCCTTATGCTATTGCATGATGGAAAAGTTGTAGGGAAGTGGCCTTCCACGGCGTTGCCTGATCCTCGTCAGATCCCTCTTGAAGAGGAGCAGCAGATGATCGACTCTACTAAGGAAGATTCGACAGAATCCTTGCTAAGGAAAGCAATCGGATTATTAAGTTGGTACATCGTGCCTCTGATCATCGTCCTCCTTTCCGATGCAGCGAGTGTGATGATTGGAAAATTGAGACAAAAACATAATATAAACCCCAATAATAATTGAACACATGAGAAAGAAAATTGTAGCAGGCAACTGGAAGATGAACAAGACCCTGCAAGAAGGTGTAGCACTTGCTACCGAGCTCAAGGACATCTTGGCTGCTGAAAAACCTAATTGTGAAGTCATCATTGGCACACCCTTCATTCATCTCGCTACTGTGAGTGAACTATTGAAGGATAGTATTATTGCAGTAAGTGCAGAGAACTGTGCCGATAAAGAAAGCGGTGCATACACTGGCGAGGTGAGTGCAGCTATGGTAAAAAGTACAGGTGCGGAGTATGTCATCCTCGGTCATAGCGAGCGTCGTGAGTACTATAATGAGACTCCTGAAATTCTCAAAGAGAAAGTCGATTTAGCGCTTGCAAATGGTCTGAAGGTTATCTTCTGCATCGGTGAAAGTTTGGAACAGCGTGAGGCAAACCAGCAGGAGGCAGTCTGCAAGGCAGAACTCGCTGGTAGTGTGTTCCATCTTACTCCTGAACAGTGGAAAAACATCGTCATTGCCTATGAGCCTATCTGGGCTATCGGTACGGGTAAGACCGCAACTGCAGAACAGGCAGAGGAAATACATGCTTTCATTCGCAAGTGTGTTGCTGATGTTTATGGTGCTCAGATTGCTGACGAGACAAGTATTCTTTATGGAGGCTCTTGCAAGGCAAGCAATGCACCCGAACTCTTTGGCAAGCCTGACATTGATGGTGGACTTATTGGTGGTGCAAGTCTCAAGGCTCCTGATTTTAAGGGCATCATCGATGCGTGGAAATAATACCCGCTGCTATGGTATAGCGGATAATAATTAAAAATATAAGTAATATATGACGAAGTACATTGTCGCCATTACGTTGTGGCTCTGTTCTGTTTCAATGTCTGCTCAGCAGACTTTCACCGAGAAGTTGCAACAGACTGTAGAGACGGCAGGCAGAATCATCTTATACCAGGATAAGTCTATCACTGACCTTGTCAATGGTAAGAAGCAACAGCAGCAGGAGGCTGTTACTTCGGGTAAAAGACAGGATGATATCACAATGCCTTATGCCAGTTCTATAGCAGAGGACAGCCTCTTGCAGGGACAGAAAGTAAAGATTAATGGCTACCGCATACAGGTGTACTTCGGTGATAACTCCCGTAAGGGAAAGACTGAAGCACGGGCAGCAGGACAGCGATTCTGGAATCTCTTCGCTGAGCTGCCCGTGTATATTAGCTTTGTTTCACCTCATTGGCTTTGTCGTGCGGGTGATTTCCGTACGATGGAAGAAGCAAGTGATGTCCTCCGGCGGATTCGCGAGATGGGAGTCTTCCCCGAGGCTGTTATTGTAAAGAGTAAAATCAATGTTAGAATGTAAAATGGAACCAGAGAAGCAAGATCTGACTCCTGCCCAACAACAGATTGCAGAGCACGTTTGTGCTACGCTAAGCCTTTTAGGTGAAGACCCACAGCGAGAAGGATTACTCAAGACTCCCCGACGTGTGGCAAAAGCAATATCGTTCCTTACCAGTGGATACGAACAGGATCCGGTGGCGATACTTAACTCTGCGAAGTTTCATGAGGACTATAGTCAAATGGTCATCGTGCGCGATATTAATTTCTATTCCCTCTGCGAGCATCATATGCTCCCCTTTTACGGCAAGGTACATGTTGCCTACATCCCTAACGGACAGGTAACTGGACTGAGTAAAATAGCTCGTGTAGTAGATTGTTTTTCTCACCGCCTGCAGATACAGGAACGCATGACAAAGCAAATACGTGAGTGCATCCAGACGGCTCTTCAGCCTTTAGGTGTTATGGTTGTTGTTGAGGCACAGCATATGTGTATGCAGATGCGAGGTGTCCAGAAACAGGGCAGCATCACTTCTACAAGTGATTTCTGTGGGGCTTTCCAGCAGGCCAAGACCCGAGAGGAGTTCCTGCAACTCATACATGCTTGAAGATCTTCCTTTGAAGATATTATAAATTTTTAGACAGAAGTCCCTGCTTACGTAATGCAAGCACCTTTTCCGTTATGTTTCAAGATTTGTTACGCGTAATTTAATTCCCATTTTCTCCTCGCATCATCATCTCGAATGTTATAAAAGAGCTACCAATTATTTTACTCACGTTAAGTTAACGTGAGTTCGACGAATTTCTCGTGAAATAAGGGCCTGAATATTTATTCTTTTTATGTACTTTGAATTGGTCAATCAAGATAAAGTTCTCCCTGTTTTATGCTGCCCGTATAGCTTGCTTGACTG
>JAFLUV010000220.1 GCA_022508635.1 Prevotellaceae bacterium | reverse complement strand
CAAGACCGGCAAGAAACTCACCGAGCGCTTGCCCCTGAAATACATACTCACCCCGCCCGCTCCCGCATCGCCCCGCTTCAACGGCGCACCACTCTTCGGTGTACGTCCCGGCTCGCCCGTCATCTATCGCTTCCCCGTCTCCGGCGAACGCCCCATGAAGTTCACCTGCGCCAACCTGCCTGAAGGCCTCACGCTTACCGAGGCAGACGGCGTCCTCAGCGGCAGCATCAGTAAGGCAGGCGACCTCACCTTCACCGTCGTTGCCGAGAACGCACACGGCAAGGCCTCCCAAGACTTCACCCTGAAAGTGGGAGAACGCATGATGGCCCTCACGCCTCCCATGGGCTGGAACTCATGGAACTGCTGGGCACTCAGCGTATCACAAGAGAAAGTAATGTCTTCCGCACAAGCACTCATTGACAAAGGTCTCGCCGACTACGGCTACTGCTACATGAACGTAGACGACGGATGGGAAGCAGAAAAGCGCAATCCCGACGGCACCATAGCAGTCAACGACAAGTTCCCGTCCATGAAAGCCCTCGGCGACTGGCTCCACGAGCGTGGACTGAAGTTCGGCATCTACTCGTCGCCAGGCGACTATACCTGCGGCGGCTACCTCGGCTCCATCGACCACGAGCAGCAGGATGCCGAAAGCTACAACAGCTGGGGCGTCGACTACCTGAAATACGACTGGTGCGGATACAGCCGCGCCCACGCCAAGGAGAAGGACAAGGGCGTAGCCAGCTACGTGCGTCCCTACCTGCTCATGCAGAAGTTCCTGCGCGAACAGCCACGCGACATATTCTACAGCCTCTGCCAGTACGGCATGGCCAAAGTATGGGAATGGGGTCTCTTCGTCGACGCCAACAGCTGGCGCACCACAGGCGACATCACCGACACGTGGCGCTCCATGTATGACATCGGCTTCCGCCGTCAGGCAGGTCTCGCTCCCTATGCTGCTCCCGGCCACTGGAACGACCCCGACATGCTCATCGTAGGCAAGGTAGGATGGAGCTCCAACCTGCGCGACAGCCGCCTCACACCCGACGAACAGTACACTCACATCACGCTTTGGACGCTCCTTGCCTCCAACATGCTCATCGGCTGCGACATCGCACAGATGGACGACTTCACCATCGGCCTCCTCTGTAACAACGAAGTCAACGCCGTCAACCAGGACATCCTTGGCAAGCAGGCCGACCGCGTTTCCCAGGCTGGTGACATAGAGGTCTGGGCACGTCCCCTCGCCGACGGCTCTCAGGCAATAGGCATCTTCAACGTAGGCAACGAGGACGTGAAGGTCGACATCAGGAAGTATGCTCCCGCAGCAAAGACCATCCGCGACCTATGGCGTCAGAAGGATCTCTCTGCCGACGAACTTACCTGCACTATCCCCACGCACGGATGCAAGTACATCAAGGTAAAATAAAGGGAACAAGGCAAAAGACATACAACTGAGATAACGCAAGAGCGGCAGTAACGAAATAGCCATCGTTGCTGCCGCTCTTTGT
>JAFLUV010000022.1 GCA_022508635.1 Prevotellaceae bacterium | reverse complement strand
GGGATCCACAATGTCGCGGCTGCCTATCATGTACTCCTGCGGCACGACTTCCTTAATCTCTGCATTGGGATAAACTACGCCGTTGTTCGTGTCGTGCATCTTATCAATCGTTTTGTGCGAGATTAGCTCGCGTCCATCGAACTGCAACAACACACGATTATGCACTGAACGAAGCGACTGTCCACCCAAACCGATGTAAATACTCTTGACGCGAACTCCCAGCTTTTCGCCCAGTGTCTTAATAACACGTGTCAAGGTCTGTGTCGTCTTGTCAATGTTGTCGATGATACCTTTGCGAATCGTGTTGGAGGATTGCTCCTGGGCAAATGCCAACACCTGCATACTACCGTCGGGTTCCCTCTTGCCGGCAATGGCGCGTATAGCTGTCGATGCCAGCTCTACCGCAATGATAATGTCCTTTTCTGCTCCCATATTACTTGTTTTTATGATTTGTGACTTTGGTACATACTACCTGACCGTCGTAAGCCAGGCTGATAGTGCGGTATTTATTCCAGCCCACACGCTCCAGTCCCTCACGATAGAAGAGGCGCAAGCGGTCGAACTTCTCACGGAAACCTTCGACACTACCTAACTCGATGATATGCTGTCCCACTCGCGGATAGAGCTCTATCTGCTCGGGACTTACGACGTGTATCTGCTCTATCTGTTCACTCCAGAAGGCATTATCGTGGATGTAGCGTGCAAGCTCCAACAGATGTTCCGAGGCAAACTGCTTCGTCACATTGCCTGTAGCCACACACAAATCTACATTGAAATTGGAGGTCGGCATGGTCAATCCATTGCTCGCCAAATAGTAGTCCTCGCCTTTCTGGCTGATGACGTGCAGCACAGGCTGTTGTGGCACTATACGAATACAAAGCTTGCTCGATGCCGTGTAGTAGCAAGAAGCATGCTCGATGTGTGAGTCGTCAAGTATCAGTTTTTCTATTTGCTCCAAATTGATGGCACTTATCTTCATCCCTTCAGGCGAGATATGATTGGCAGTCAGGATGGAACGAATATAGTCTTCGGTAACAAAATCGCTGGGAATGCTGTCGGGAATCTCAATGTAAAGCCCTTCGCAAATCCGATCTTCAGCTTGAGCACCAAACTTCAAAACAGCAACCACAAGATATACTACTACCGCCAGGAGCAGGAATATTTTAAAAACTATCTTCATCTGTCTTCATGCTAAAGGTTGTAGTATTTTTGTTATCTGTGGAGCATAGTCCTCTATATCGCCTGCCCCAAGCGTAACAAGCACATCAAAGCCACCTTGCCGTACCACGTCAAAGATTTCATCCCCGCTACACATCTGCCGCCGGATGCCCGGACGAAGGTTATCATAGATAAGGGCGCTTGTCACACCAGGAAGGGGTATCTCGCGGGCAGGATAGATGTCCATGATACAGACATCGTCGAGTAAAGAGAGGGCATCAGCAAACTCACGATAGAAATCGCGCGTGCGACTGTAAAGATGCGGTTGGAAAATAGCCTTGATACGATGGCCTCGGTAGAGCTCGCACAAGCTCTCCAAACTTCTACGTATCTCCTCCGGATGATGGGCATAGTCACTAAGGTAAACCATACGGGGAGTGCGTATGTGGAAGTCGAATCGACGTTCCACCCCAGCATAGGAGAGCATACCAGCACGTATTTCGGAAGGTGTGCACCCTGCTATCTGAGCCAGTGCCATAGCAGCAATACCGTTCTCTATATTGACTGTGACCGGTACACCAAGCTCAATGCCCGAGATATTACCAAAAGGTGAAATGAGGTCGAATGTGATACGTCCGTCGCCAATACGGACATTCTTGGCATGGAAATCGCCTGCCTCACGACTATATGTATAAACGGTAACTCCCTCTCGCACATCAGCCTGCATCTTCAGCCCTGTGTGCATAACAAGGTAGCCACCAGGCAAAATTAAGCGACTATACTTCCGGAAACTTTCCAAATAGGCCTCCTCTGTGCCATAGATGTCAAGGTGATCCGCATCGGTAGACGTAATAATGCTTGCATAAGGCGTGAGATGGTGGAAAGAGCGGTCGAACTCGTCAGCCTCGATGACAACAAAGGGGCTCGTACTGCTCAAGATATAGTTGGAGCCGTAGTTCTTAGTGATCCCACCCAGGAAAGCATTGCAGTCCACATGACTCTGGTGAAGCAAATGTGCTGCCATGCTTGATGTCGTCGTCTTTCCGTGGGTTCCTGCTACGCACAGCCCCTTGAGACTACACGTCAGTGTACCAAGTACCTGAGCACGCTTCTGCACCTCAAAACCATGTTCGCGAAAATATGTCAGTTCTGAATGTTCTGCGGGAATAGCCGGCGTGTATATAATAAGCGTGCATTCTCTATCACGACAGGAAGCAGGGATGAGCTCCACATTATCCTCGTAATGTATCTGTGCACCCTCTTGACAGAGCAGATGCGTCAAATCGCTCGGCGTACGATCATAACCACATACGGTGATACCGCAGTGCAGAAAATAGCGGGCAATGGCGCTCATACCAATGCCGCCAATACCTACAAAATAGACGGAGTGTATCTGCTCTATGTTCATGATAATCTTTGTTGTGCAAGTTTTATGACTTCCTCAGCAATGATGCGTGCTGAGTCACGTAGTGCCATCTCTGAGATATTCTGTCCGAGTTTCTGAAGTTTATTAACATCGGCAACAGTTTCCAAAGCAAGTGGGATGAGCAATTCCGGAGCTTCCGCATCGCGAACAAGTAGGGCTGCCTGACGGTTCACGAGGGCAAGAGCATTTTTTGTCTGATGATCTTCTGCCACATTGGGACTGGGCACCAAGATACAAGGCTTACCCAGCAAGCATAACTCGCTGATACTTCCAGCACCTGCGCGACTGATGACAAGGTCGGCCAGGCAATAAGCTTGATCCATGCGACTGATAAAGTCTGTAACAACTAAATTGCCAGGCTTTCCCTTCACATCGATTAAACGCTCTATTTCTTTCTTGTAGTAACTACCCGTCTGCCAAATGAACTGCACAGGTGAAGCAGCAATACGCGAGAGATTGCGTATAATGCTCTCGTTCAAAGTACGTGCACCCAGACTGCCACCGACGAGCAGGATGGTAGGCTTTGATGGATTAAGACCAAAAGTTGCGGCACATTCCTCGCGAGTCAAAGAAGTATCTAATAAATTTTGACGCACAGGATTGCCTGTGAGCAGGATACGGTCTTTGGGGAAGAAACGTTCCATGCCCTCGTAGGCCACACATATCTTACTTGCTTTTCGCGATAACGACTTATTGGTCAGACCCGCATAGCTGTTCTGCTCCTGAATAAGACAAGGGATGTCCATATCATAGGCTGCGCCTAAGGTTGCAGAACTGGCATAGCCACCCACCCCTACTGCCACATGCGGTTGAAAATCGCGTAATATCTGCTTCACTATACGTTTGCTACGCAAATAGTCTCTCAGAATACTGATATTACCCAACCTCCACAAAGGACGGAGCAAGCCGCGCACAGGCAGGCCTACTATCTCGTAACCGGCAGCTGGCACACGCTGCATTTCCATCCTGCCCTCAGCACCCACGAACAGAATTTTAATATCGGGGCGTATCTCACGCAGGGCACCTGCAATGCTTATGGCAGGGAAGATATGACCTCCTGTACCGCCACCGCTTATTATTACTCGGAGTTCGTCTTGCGGACCTATAGACTTTATAGAACTCATAGGGATTATGCTTCTACTGCCCAAGGCAGCTCTTTATTTTGGTATTCTGGTTTACGTTTTGCAGTATGACTCACGCTCAGTATCATACCTATGTAGGTACACGTGATAAAGATACTCGTTCCGCCTCGACTGACAAGCGGTAAAGGCTGACCTGTAACAGGGAAAGCTCCTACAGCCACTGCCATATTCATCATGGCTTGCACCACTATCATCAGCGACAGCCCCATGACCAGATAGGATGGAAAGAGCGCCTTGCATTTTTGTGCAATACGCATAGAACGATACATCAGCACTAAATAGAGCGCAAGCACCAATATGGCTCCGATAATGCCCAGCTCTTCAATGATAATAGCATAAATAAAGTCGGAAAAAGCTTGCGGAATGAAATCGCGCTGCTTGCTGTTACCAGGACCGCGACCGATACCGTTGCTCGTGGCAATAGCAACCTTGGCATACGCTTTTTGCGGATTCTCTTGCGGTTTGAATTTCTTTGGATCTTCAGGACGCTCCTGCTTGTCGGTGATACGATGTACCCACGTGGATAAACGATGTAGCGGGCCATCTGTTTTGCTCCAAGCCTCAAGTTTCTCTTCAGGTATAGAATGAACCACAACAGATACAGAACCTATGCCTAACGCTCCCAAGCAAAACGTAGCAATAAGAATCTGTCTGCGAATTTGTGCATAAAAGCAGATAAAATACATTACTACAATTATGATAAAAGCAGTGGAAGCATTCTCCGTAAAAATTAGGACAATAGTAATGAAGGTTGCAAGAGCTACTATTTTCAAAGCTGTCGGACTGGCACCCTTTTCATCTCGCAACGATGAGAGGATAAAACAACTAAAACCGACTAAGCTCAGCTTTGCTATCTCACTTGGCTGAAATCGGATGAAACCTATCTGTATCCAACGTCCTGCATCGTTCGTCTTCTGCCCGATAGCCAACACTGCAATGAGCAAGAAGATAGACATAAATATACCAATTGTACACAACAGTTTGAAATAATTACAAGGTATAAAATGTACCAGCCAAGCTATAAAGATACCCATCAGCATGAATGAGGCATGCTGCATGATAGGAGCCCAATATGCACCTGTAGCAAAGGTCATGCGCGCACTGGCGCTATAGACCTCAACGAGCGAAATGGCGCATAGGATAATGAACACCGCCCAAACGCCCATGTCACCGTGAATCAGGTTCTTATTCTTTAATTTTCTAAATATCATTGTTTTTTGATGTTTCCGGGTTAATCATTAGGGATTACAAGTTTCTCACCAACTCGCAAAACTGTTCGCCACGATCCTCCATGTTTTTAAAGAGATCAAAACTGGCACAACAGGGACTGAGCAGAACAGTATCGCCAGGCTTTGCCATACGGCTACAAGCCTCAACGCATTCCTTCATGCTGTGAGTGTCAGCCACAGGAATCCCTAAGCCGTCAAAGAAAGCATGTAACTTGCTGTTGTCGGCACCAAGATAAACAAGACCTGCACATTTCTTCTGCACTAGTTCCTTAATGGCATTATAATCGTTGCCCTTATCCTTACCGCCGATAATGAGAATGGTAGGTGATGTCATGCTCTCCAGAGCATACCAGCAAGCATCAACATTGGTAGCCTTAGAGTCATTGATGTACTGTACACCACCTACACGTGCCACTTTCTGCAGCCGATGCTCCACGCCTTCAAAGTCACTCAAGCTTTGACGTAACGTTTCGTCATTGATACCACTGAGATGCGCTGTAATTCCAGCAGCCAAACTATTGTATATGTTATGTTTGCCATGCAGACTCAGGCTCTCCTGCTCCATATTAAAAGGCGTGGGATATTCAAGAACATACTGCCCGTCAGCAATGTAGCCTATCATACCAGCTTTGTTGATAATGCTGAATGGACATTTTCTCGCTTTGATACCATACTTTTTGAGTTCGCGACTGATGATGGGGTCATCGTTCCAATAGATGAAGGCATCGTCCTCTGTCTGATTCTGCACGATACGCATTTTGGAATCTGTATACTTCTGCATGGATCCTTCATAACGATCCAGATGGTCAGGTGTAATGTTAAGCAATATGGCAATATTAGCGCGAAAATCATACATATTGTCGAGTTGAAAACTACTAAGTTCAATAATGTAGTACTCATAGGTTTTACCCTCGGCTATTTGCAAAGCGAGACTGCGCCCGATATTACCTGCCAGCCCGACACTGTAACCTGCTGCCTGGAAGATGTGATAGATAAGACTGGTGGTTGTAGTCTTGCCGTTAGAACCTGTGACACATATCATTTTAGCATCGGTATAACGTCCAGCAAATTCTATCTCGCTGATGATAGGGATACCTGCCGTCTTAACTTTGCACACCATGGGAGCATCCTCAGGGATTCCCGGACTCTTTATCACTTCATCAGCATTGAGAATGAGTGCATCGGTGTGATGTCTTTCCTCCCAAAGCACGTCGTATTGACGAAGTACCTGTTTGTAGCTCTCTTTTATCTGCCCCATGTCACTGACAAAGACTTCGAAGCCTTTCACTTTAGCCAAAGCCGCAGCCCCTACACCACTTTCTGCTGCACCAAGTACTACAATCCTTTTCATTTTTATCTTATTTTTCTTTCTTAACTTATTAAAATCTCTTTCCAGAGGAAATAGAGGAACCTACCTTATTTTCAATGTTACAATGGCAAGAGCCGCCATGATAATAGTCACGATCCAGAAACGGATTGTTACCTTCGACTCCAGCCAGCATCCTTTGGGCCAGTTGATAAGAATCTTAAAATTGGATGGCAACTGTCCTGGTGCAACGCGGAAAGTATCGTGAAGCGGAGCTCGCTTGATGACGCGCCATTTCTCTCCGCGACGGTTACCTCTACGAGCATAATTGGTCTGCAACAGAACGCTGAGGCTTTCCATAAGAAAAACGAAACAGAGCAGGGGCAGAAGCAATTCCTTGTGTATGATGATGGCTGTAACACCAATAATGCCGCCGATAGCCAAACTACCAGTATCGCCCATGAAAACTTGCGCAGGATAGGCATTATACCATAGGAAACCAATGAGCGCGCCGACAAAAGCACAGATGAAGATGACAAGTTCTTCGGATCCAGGAATATACATAATATTAAGGTAAGCTGCCATGTGAACGTGACTACTCACATAAGCCAGGATACCCAAAGCGATACACATGATAGCAGCATTGCCAGCACACATGCCGTCCATACCATCGTTCAGATTGGAACCATTACTCACCGCCATGACGATGAACGTTGTGACAATGACGAAGAAAATCCATCCGGCCGCAGTCCTATACTTTCCCAAGAAACGGAAAATGTCTGCATAGTTGAGATTATTGTTCTTAACAAAGGGAATCGTTGTAATGGTACTTTTGACCTTTTCATTGCGATGCGTCACCACCTGTTCCATTCCTTGCCGTTCACCGTCAATATTCTCGCTGATGACAGCATCAGGACTCTGCCATAGCGTCAAACCGATAACCAAACCGAGCAATGCTTGTCCAAGGAGCTTATAAATGGGACGAAGGCCATCCTTCGAAATTTTCAGTTTTATATAATCATCAGCAAAACCCAGTGCACCAAGCCATACCGTAGTAAAAAGCATCATGAGCATGTAGATGTTGCGTAATCGTCCTAGCAACATACAGGGCACAAGGGTGGCAATAATGATAATGATACCACCCATAGTTGGCACACCCTTCTTCGTTACACCGTATGGATCGATACTGGCATCACGCTGTGCTTCACTGCCATTGTGAGCTTTCATCCACTTGATGAAATATTGACCGAACCACATGGAAATAAGCAGGCTCAGCACTAAGGTGAACACAGCACGAAAGGAGATGTAATGCCACAAGTTGGCGCTAGAAACTCCAAATTGGCCTAAGTATCTAAATAAGTAGTATAACATTTCCTTGAATAATGCTTAATCTTCCACCATATTAAATGCTTCACGAATGACTTCATGGTCATCGAAATGATATTTCACTCCTTGGATAATCTGGTAGTCTTCGTGTCCCTTGCCAGCAACAAGGATGACATCACCTGGCTGTGCCATAGTGCAAGCGGTACGGATTGCTTCCTTGCGGTCTACGATGCTGATGACACTGCGACGCTGGTCTGCATTAAGACCAGCAAGCATATCCTCGATGATTGCCTGTGGATCTTCGTTACGAGGATTATCGCTGGTAATAATGACACGGTCGCTATACTTAACAGCTTCCTGAGCCATAAGGGGACGCTTACCCTTATCGCGATTACCACCAGCACCACAGACGGTCCAACACTTACCGCGTCCTTGTAGCACTTCATTGATGGTAGTGAGTACATTGACTAAGGCATCGGGAGTGTGGGCATAGTCAACAATAGCTGTAACACCCTCCTTAGAACGGATAGCCTCAAAACGACCGTTGACTGGTTTCTGTGCACTGATTAGTACAAGTGCTTGCTGTGGGGCAACACCTAACATAACGGTAGCACCATAGACTGCAAGCAAATTGCTGGCGTTGAAACGTCCCACAAACTGCACACTCACATCCTTGCCGTCTACCAACAAGTCCATACCTTCGAAACTTTCCTCCATGATGCGAGCCTTGAAATCGGCAGCAGAATAGAGTGAATAAGTCTTGATCCGCGCAGCACAGTTCTGCACCATGATCATACCGTTACGGTCGTCAGCATTAACAATGGCGAAGGCATCCGCAGGCAGTGCATCAAAGAATCTCTTCTTGGCATCGCGGTAGTTCTCGAAAGTTCCGTGATAGTCGAGATGGTCGCGGGTGAGGTTGGTGAAGATTCCTCCGGCGAAACAAAGACCACCAATACGTTTCTGGGTCACACTGTGACTACTTACCTCCATAAAAGCATAAGCACAGCCTTCATCGGCCATCTGTCCGAGTAGACGGTTCAAAGTGATGGGGTCAGGCGTAGTACATTCGGTGGGAATCGGGTCACCGTCAATGTAGTTGCAAACCGTACTACACAGACCACATTTATAACCAAGCTGACGAAAAATATTATAGAGTACAGTAGCTATCGTTGTCTTGCCGTTAGTACCGGTAACACCTATAAGACGCATACGCTTGGTCGGTTCGCCGAAATAGTGCGTAGCCAAGATGCCCACCACATCCTCTGTACTATGATAGACAAGATATGTGACGGAAGAATCGGTCGTCTCGGGAAGCTGCTCACACACAACCACTGTGGCTCCCCTCTCAATGGCTTTACCGATATAGGCATGACCATCTACCTGTGTGCCATGCAGTGCCACGAAAACTGCACCATGCTGAATCCGACGACTATCTATTTCAATGCCGGTCACTTCTTTATCTGTGCTGCCAACCACCATTTGTGGTTTGCAGGACTGTATGAGTTGCTGTAATCTCATGGCTATTTCTATTTGAAGTTTATTATTCTTTAGGTGAGGCGGTTAAAGTAATGGTTTTGCCTTTTATAGCAAGAGAACCAGGGGGTATATTTTGCTTCGTTATCTGTCCACAGCCATTGATACGAACGCGCATGCCTCGCTTTTGCAAGGTATATACAGCATCTTTGACACCCATACCCAACACGTCGGGCACCTGGTTCAGAGGCAATGTGTCGGCTTCTGTTGTATCAATATTCTTACCTGTCAGCCCCATGCCATGAACGATAGCTTCGGCACGATGTTTGCTGCCACGGGTCGCTTCAGGAATAAAAACAGAATTAGTATCGGCAGCAGCAATGGCGTTGCGCATAGAGTCACGCGACATGATGTACTGTGATATCTCGCTGAAGACAGGACCACATTGTCCACCTCCGGAAGCGGGCAAACCTTGTTTCTTGATACAGACGATACAACTATACTTGGGATCGTCACTGGGGAAATAACCACAAAAACTGACCATGTATTTGTGGCTCGCATATGAACCATTCTCACTGAATTGTGCCGTACCTGTCTTACCACTTACCTTAAAGAGCTTGCCACCATTGCCTGCCTTCTTGCCAAGACCGCCACTAACGACATGCTCCAGACAATACTGGATATCACGCAGAGTAGAGGGCTTACAAATACGCTCCTTAATGACTTCCGTCGGAAACTCGCGTACTACCATACCGTCTTTGAGCTCAGCCTTCACAAAGCGGGGGCGAACCATACGTCCGCCATTGGCGATGGCATTATAGAAGGTAAGAGTACTAATAGGCGGCAACATTGTGACATAACCAATGCTCATCCAAGGTAGGTCGGACTTACTCCAATATCGTGCTTTGTCTCTCGGATTTGGTACACAGGGTTCACCTTTACCAACAAAAGGAAGGTCAAGAGGAATGCCGACACCTTCGCGATGCAAACCATCTACAAACGCTGCGGGATTGCTACCGTATGCCTCGTCAATGATTTTGCTTACTCCGATGTTGCTGCTTTGCCCAAGGATATCTTCTACCTTCAGTACGCCATAGCCTCCCTTGTTCCAATTATGATCCTTCATCTTCCTGCCATGCATATTGACGATACCAGGAGCACAATCCACAGCTTTATTAAGGTCTATTTTACCATCTTCCATAGCCACCATGATGCTAGCAGTCTTGAAGGTGGAACCTGGCTCCCAAAGATCACTTACGGCATTGTTCTTCATCTCGTAGTACTCGCCATCATGACCGCGTGTCAGGTTGACAATTGCCTTGACATCGCCTGTCTTAACTTCCATCACGACAACTACACCAATCTCACCATTTATTAATTCTTCCTTGAGTTTACTACGCAAAGTACGGTCAGCAAAGTCTTGTATGTTGATGTCGATGGTAGTCAGCAGGTCATGACCGTTCTCAGCAGGACTATCTACGACAGGCACCTTACGGTTGCGCATCGTAATGTAATGCTTGCTTCCTGGTCTACCGCGCAGGAGACTGTCGAAACTCAACTCTAACCCACACTTGGGACGACTACTGGTGTCGTTGTAGAGTTCGCCAATCGTTCGACCTGCCAGTCCGCCGTAAGGTTTGAGACGAAGCAACATTTCGTCAGCATGAAAGCCACTACGATACATGCTTTCCCTGAGGAAAGGCAACTCCTTGCAAGCACGATATTGAACGTAACTTGCCAGCTTGGGATAGATGCGCCAAGAGTACTTTCCACGCTTCTTGCCCTGAAGAAGACGCTCGCGGAACCATTTTGAGTCGCGATCTGGGAAGATACGGGCAAGTCCGTCTGCCATGCTGTCAAGCTTTTGGATAAATGTCGTATCACGAAATTCTCGCGTCTTCCGCTCGATAGCAGTATCAGGGTCGTGTACTGCAAAGTCCATATAAAGGGCATATTTGGGCACTGTGCCAGAGAGTACCTGACGGTCGCACGAGAGAATATTACCACGATTGGCAGGTATCGTAGCCTTCTTGCTGTTTCGACCCACCTCTTTCCAGTAATCGCTCTCTGGCGGAAGCATGGTATAGATGGTCTTACCCAAGATATACATTGCAACCAGCAACATCACTACAAAGACGAAGCGGTAACGTTTGATGGCTTTATCGTTCCTGGACGGCATAATCTAATCGTGGACTTAGCGTGTATGTTTACTTTTTGATACTAATGACGTAGGGTGCAACCTTGCTAGGCATAAGGGTGCTGTCGCCTTGTTCGCGGAGTTTTTGTTCGAGTTGGCTCTGACGGCATAGTTGTGTGAGTTCGCTGACACGGGTGATACAACGATAACGCCAATCCTTAAGCTCTGCTTCAAGCTCCGTTTCCTTCATTATCTCTACCTGTGCCTGATAACCATTGGTAACATAAAGGAAAATGCCCGCCAGACAGAGTAGCAGCATTCTCCATTGGCTAAGAAACCAACGCGGTGCGGCATCTATTATCTGCAGGAGGTTATCAACGGTCAATTCATCAGTACCATCGTCGTCGCTGACTAACGAACGCATCAGTTTCTCCTTGTCGCTGACGGATTCCAATCCTTCCGGACTATCTGAAACTTCTGAGGTTTTTGGAAGCAATTCCTGTTGTTCCTGCAACTCTTCGATGTTATTAAACTCTATCTCTGCCATCTCTCTTTGAATTATCTTTATTCAACTTCCTCGCTATTCTCAACTTTGCTGAACGGCTGCGGGGATTACTCTCCTGCTCGTCTACACCAGGGGTAATGACGCTGCGGTTGACGGCTTCAAGGGGAGCATAACTACGCCCGAAGACATCGGTCTCTACCTTTCCTTCTGGATTGCCTGCCCTCACGATATTCTTCACCATGCGATCCTCAAGGGAGTGGTAGGTAAGGATGCTGAGCCTTCCGCCCGGACGGAGTAACTCGGTAACAGCACTGAGCATCTGACGCAAAGCAAGCATCTCGCCGTTGACCTCAATGCGGAGCGCCTGAAAGACACGAGCCAAGTCTTTCTTCTCTCGATCGTGACCCATCAGCGGATGTAACACTCCAACCAATTCGGTAGTAGTGGTAATGGTCTGTTGTCGGCGTGCCTGGATAATGGCAGAGGCTATACGGCGACTGTTCCTAAGTTCACCATAGAGGTAAAGAATATTTGCCAACTGCTCTTCACTATACTCTGCTACGATGCGCTGGGCAGTGAGACCAGAACGTTGATTCATGCGCATATCCAACGGAGCGTCAAAACGGAAGCTGAAGCCACGGCTTTCTTCGTCAAGATGATGGCTGCTCACTCCCAAATCTGCCAGGATGCCGTCCACCTGTGAGTGTCCGTAATAGAACATCCAGTTTTTGAGAAAACGGAAGTTGCTATGTACGAAGGTAAAATTCTTGCAGCTTTCATCACTATTTGACATTGCGTCCAAATCTTGGTCGAAACCATAAAGATGCCCCGTGCCCTGCAAGCGTCGCAGTATCTCGCGGCTATGACCGCCACCGCCATAGGTGAGGTCCACATAGATGCCTCCTGAACGAATGTCCAGTCCGTCTACCGTTTCGTGCAGCAGCACTGGGATATGGTATTCCTCACACTTTGCGTACATTATTATAATATTTATATATTAAACGAAGAAAGGAAAAGACATCTTACCCAATTCCATTGCTTTGGAAAGAAGGAGAGGGATGGCTTTTCTGTTTATCCCGTTCTTGTTAAGTATTCGCTCTTGCTGTTCTTGCGTTGCTTATCTTTTTCTTTGCCTCCTCTTTGCCTGTCTTTATTCCGGCCTGTCTGCCATCATGCTTTCTATGATGTTCGCCACTTTCTCAGGATCGCTTAACAAGTCGGCGGCAGCTTCTTTGCTCCATATCTCGATGGTGTCGTCCACACCGATGAAGCGCACATCGCTCTTTATGCCTGCATATTCCAGATAGCGACGCGGAATGAGCATTCGTCCGCCACTGTCCAGCGTAATGTTCTCGACATCAGCAGTAAAGACGCGCATACCTTCACGATCCCGACGATTGAACGGATTAACACGGGATCTGATAGCATCAACCTGTGTGTTCCATACGCTTTTAGGGTAGAGGACAAGACAGTTTTCAAAGAGATCCCGACGCAGCACCAGCCCCTCTTCCTCCTCCTTCTGTAGGATTTTGCGGAAGATGCTGGGCACGAAAACGCGACCCTTCTCGTCCGTCTTTGCATCTATGCTGCCGGTAAATCTCATTGCTTCTTTTTAATTCTTGACGATTTCTGCTGCAAAGATACATAATTCCCCACAATTCCCCACACATTTTTCAAACTTTTTTTTCTTTGTACCTGAAAGACCTTGTTGATAACCCATCATGTCGTTCGCTATTTACACGCACAAAACGCCACAAACAAAGGGTATTCAGCATATTATCAAACATCAATAATTATTGTTGATAACTTTTTCAAGCAATGACAAAGTGGTGGGGAATTTTTCTTTTGTCGGGGATATTCGAAGCATAAAAATTACGCCCTAACCTGACCGTAATTTTTTCCTAACTGGAGCGTAAAATTTCCTTAGGCATTGATATTCCTGCACACACCTTTGTCACGTGACAGTATGAGGCATGACATTGAGACAATTGATTTTCTGGGCACGTTTTTTGCAACTTTTCTTGTACGGCTTGCTGAAATTTTATAACTTTGCACCGTCTGAAGATAATTGGAAACGCCAAATCGTGAAATTATGAGACACATCACTTCACTTATTCTCACATCACAGCTGCCGATGATGGAACGATAAACCAAAACATACGCTTTATGCACTTGAAACACATCTTTTTATTACTTTTGATTCCCCTCGCTACAACTGCCGTAGCTGTTGACAACGTCACGGAATACTTCCTCGACACCGTGGATAGCGGAGAGGGAGTCTGGCCTTGTCTCTTTTACGAACTTAACTACAATACTGACATCACTTTTGCCGAGAGAGCCAAGTGGTATGAGCTCGACGAAGATGAAAGCTATTGGCGCGAGGGTATCGGCCCTTTCAGCATTGACCAGAACAAGTTTTTCGTCACACAATGGCAAAGCACTGTCCATCCTATCCTTATCCGCCGTCATTTTACGCTCACGGCAGAGGATCTGTTAAAGATTGAGATTGGTGTAGTCAATATGGAATACAGCTACGATGAAGATCCGACATTCTGGCTCAACGGCACCCGCATCGTTGCTGCCAGCGGATGGAACGATGACAACTATGCCACATTTCGCTTCCCTAATGCCAGGAAAAAACTTTTGGTGGAAGGTGACAATGTTCTTTGCGTTTCGCTGAAGCAGGGTGCGGGTGGCGGACACATCGACTACGGACTGAGCGTAACCTATGATTCCCAAAGTACTGCCATCTCCACTCCTGAAGAAGAGACGGAAGGCTGTGACCTCTATAACTTACTCGGTCAGCAACTTTCGGGCAACACGAGACATCAAGGTGTTGTCATTACACAAGGCAAAAAAATTTTCTGTAAATAACACATCACACTCTTACATGAACAAGATTCTTTCCAAACTTGCATTCATGCTGGTGGCCACCAGCATGAATGCACAAACTACTGTTGTCGACTGTCCCGACCGCGAGCAGACCAACGTGAATTACATAAACTTCCGCGAACCGTTGCAGCAGGCTCCGCTCCTGAAACTACCCGTCGGAAAGGTTCAGCCCCGAGGCTGGCTCCGCAAGTACCTTGAGCTACAACGTGACGGACTGAACGGACAACTTGGCTCTATCAGTGCCTGGCTTGACAAGAACAACAATCAGTGGCTCTCTAACCAAGGAGACCACGGATGGGAGGAAGTACCCTACTGGCTCAGAGGCTACAGCAGCCTGGCATATATCTTGGATGATGACGCCATGAAGCGTGAGGTGGAGACCTGGATAAGTGCAGTACTCAACAACCAGAGTCCGGACGGACGACTCGGTCCTGACGGATACGACGGTTCAAGCCCTGACCTATGGGCTAAAATGCCGATGCTCTGGGCATTACAAACATACTACGAGGCCACAGGTAAGTCTCGTGTACTGACGGCAATGAACAGGCACTTCAAATGGGAGCAGACCATTGACGACAGCAAGTTCCTGAAGGGACTGTGGCAAGAAAAGCGTGGTGGTGACAACCTATGGAGCGTGCTTTGGCTCTACAACAGAAACGGCGACAAGTCTATACTGCCACTTGTCGATAAGCTACACCGCGCCACTTCTGACTGGACCATGCGGGACAACCTTCCCAACTATCATGGTGTGAACGTGGCTCAAGGCTTCCGAGAACCTGCTACATATTATATTTATACAGGTGACAAGGAGATGTTGCAGGCCACCTACAACGCACACGACGAGATGCGCCGACGCTACGGGCAGATGCCAGGCGGCATGTATGCTGCCGACGAGAATGCACGTAACGGATACTACGACCCGCGCAACGGTGCAGAGACCTGCGCCATCGTCGAACAGATGGCAAGCGATGAGATTCTGATGGGCATCACAGGCGATATCTTCTGGGCAGACCATTGCGAGAACGTTGCTTTCAACTCCCTGCCTGCGGCGCTCACCCCTGATATGCGTGCCCTGCGATACATCACGTCGGCAAACATGGCTATTAGCGACGAGAAGAATCATGCGCCCAGTATCGACAATGCCCTACGCGGGATGCTGTCCATGAGCCCCTTCAGTTCACGATGCTGCCAGCACAACCACGGCATGGGATGGCCCTATTTCTCTGAACATCTTGTCATGGCAACGGCCGACAACGGGCTTGCTACGATGCTCTACGCAGCCAACGAGACAACGGCTCTGGTGGCAGACGGCGTTTCACTTCGCATGGAAGAAACTACCAATTATCCTTTCGACGAAACTATCCTGCTCACTCTTCACCCCGAACAATCCGTCACCTTCCCACTCTATCTGCGCATCCCCGCCTGGGCAGAAGATGCGTCTGTCAGCGTAAACGGCGAAACTCAAGCCATCACGGAAGCAACTGGAAAGTATGTCCGTATCCAACGTGAGTGGCAGGAGGGCGATATTGTTTCCCTCCGCCTGCCCATGACGGTACGCTCCACAGTATGGCAACAGAACAAGTCGTGCGTCAGCATTGACTACGGCCCTCTCACTCTCTCGCTCAAAATTGACGAGGAATATGAAGAACATGATAGTCGTGACCCGGAGTTCGTGCAGGATGACTCTCACTGGCAGGATGGTGTTGATGCCTCGCTATGGCCCTGCTATGTGCTGCGTGCAAAGAGTGACTGGAACTATGGGCTTGTCGTTGACGACCAAAACCTTCCCGTCGAATTCAGCGTCCGTCGCAAACCTTACCCAGAAAATGACCAACCCTTCACTCTCGACAACGTGCCGTTGGAGTTTACTGCCGTTGGCAGACAGATACCGTCGTGGAAGCTTGATGCAACAGGCATGACGGACTTTCTCCCCACTAAGTATGCCCAGCGAGCCGACATGGATACACCAATCACTCTCGTCCCGATGGGTGCCGCCCGCCTGCGTATCTCTGCCTTCCCAAGAGAGAAAGAGTAAACGATTAGAAGCAGGGGATGTTCCAGACAGGCGCATCCCCTTGCTTTACAACATGATGCTGTGCGTATTTTATCTCGACGTTTGTAACTGTCTGCATGTAATTGCTTCATAACTTCTTGTCTTGTGACTGGATTTGCTCTGAAACAGAGCTGCAAAACACTTAACTAAAATGTCGAAAACAGTTAAGTATTTCTGGTATTTTAGTTAAGTGTTTTGAAAGTTTTACTTAAGTGTTTCCCAGACATCTGTTCTCGGATACAAAAGTCTGCCATTCCAACTTCTTTTTAACAAAAAGTAGCCTTTTAGGCAAAATAAACATCAAAAAGTTTGCACGAATCAAATAAACGACGTAATTTTGCAACGAAATCAAAGAGAACAAATACAAATGGTAAGGTTTTCGGCGATTTATAGAGCAAAATGCAAGCATAGAATGTCCATCACATACAATAAAGAAAAGGATAACTAATAAAATCGTTCGGAATATACCATATATATAAGGTATATGTCGAGAGAACCAATACGGCCTCTTGACAAGAAGAACTGAAAATTGAAGTAAACAATTAACACGATAAAATAAGGTATTATGTCAGAAACAAGATTCAGAGTAGTTGAGAAAGCACTCAGTAAGAAGCCTGTCATGGTGAAGGCACCAGAGGAAAGAATGGATCGCTTGTATGCCAAGCATGTCTTCGATCGCGAGAAAATGTTTCGCTATCTGCCCAAAGAGGCATACGACGCACTGGTAAACGTAATCGACAACGGCATGCCCTTGGACCGCAGCATTGCCAACAGCGTGGCAGCCGGAATGAAGCAGTGGGCAGCCGAGCTGGGTGTTACCCACTACACGCACTGGTTCCAACCCCTGACTGGCGGCACGGCCGAGAAGCATGAGAGCTTCATTGAGTATAACCGTAAGGGCGGCGTGCTGGAGGAGTTCGAGGGGAAAGTGCTGATTCAGCAGGAACCCGATGCATCGAGCTTCCCGAACGGTGGCATACGAAACACTTTTGAGGCTCGCGGCTACACTGCATGGGATGCGTCGTCGCCCGTCTTCATCATGGACGACACGCTCTGTATTCCGACGATTTTCATTTCCTACACCGGCGAGTCGCTGGACTATAAGGCTCCCCTGCTGCGTGCGCTGCGTGCCGTGGACAAGGCTGCAGTGGAGGTGGCGCACTACTTTAATCCCGATGTGAAGAAGGTTAAGGCGTTCTTGGGCGTAGAGCAGGAGTACTTCCTGGTCGACGAGGGCATTGCCGGTGCACGTCCCGACCTCTTGCTGACGGGACGCACTCTGATGGGACACGAGGCTGCAAAGAACCAACAGCTGGAGGATCATTACTTCGGCAGCATTCCGCAGCGTGTGATGGAGTTCATGAAGGATCTGGAGATACGTGCGGTGGAGCTTGGCATACCCGTGAAGACGCGTCACAACGAGGTGGCACCCGGCCAGTTCGAGCTGGCTCCCATCTATGAGGAGTGCAACCTGGCCGTCGACCACAACATGATACTCATGTCGCTGATGCGCAATGTGGCTGCCGACCACGGCTTCCGCGTGCTGCTGCACGAAAAGCCCTTCAAGGGTGTCAACGGCAGCGGCAAGCACTGCAACTGGTCGCTTGGGACGGATACCGGCACGCTGCTCTTTGCTCCGGGCAAGACTCCGCTGGACAACCTGCGCTTCATCACCTTCGTGGTCAATGCGCTGATGGCTGTCTACCACCACAACGGCCTGCTGAAGGCAAGCATCATGAGCGCTACGAATGCGCATCGCCTTGGTGCGAACGAGGCTCCGCCCGCCATCATATCCAGCTTCCTCGGGAAGCAGCTCAGCAGCATGCTGGACATGGTGGAGAACAGCACTGACGACAGCGTGGCAAGCAGCGGGGAGAAGCAGGGGCTGAACATGGATCTTCCCCAGATACCCGAGATCATGATTGACAACACGGACCGCAACCGCACGTCGCCCTTCGCCTTCACCGGCAACCGCTTTGAGTTCCGCG
>JAFLUV010000219.1 GCA_022508635.1 Prevotellaceae bacterium | reverse complement strand
AATCTTCTCCATTCAGCCCAGTTACGTTATCCCAATGATGCGGATGGCAGCGCAAAACAAGTCGTTTGCGACAAGCGACTGTGTCGTTCGTTGCGAACATGAAATCTTGAAGGGTTATCAGGCAGACGTTACGTTAGAATCGCTTCGGCAACTTTCAACGAGCAAAAACTGGTTACGAGAAGAAGGTACACCTTTATATAATATAGGGCGGCTGCTTGAAGAGTACAAACTCTCGGTTGTCCGTCGTTACAACTGTTCTCCTGACACATTGAAACAGGAAATTCAAGGTGGTTGCCAAGTCATCATTGTGGTTAATGCCGAGAAGCTGTATGGCACGGATGCAGAAGTAAAAGATCCTAACCATGCGATTATCGTTAGGCAAATAGATCAAGATATGGTAACAATCTTCGATCCGCAGCAGCAACAAGAATGCAACTATCCCCTGCCCCGTCTGATGGAGGCTTGGAAAGACTCGCAGTTCTATATGGTGTCAGTCATTGAGCGTGGACTTCGTCAATATGACCCACAGCCTATAGACGTTGAGGACTTCTCGCTGCCGGATGACCTAAAGGAACTGATGGAGGCCATTGCGGAAAATGCTCACGACATTTGGGCAAGGCAGCGCATCGACGAAGGGTGGCAATATGGCAAAAAGCGCGATGACGGCTTTAAGCTTCATCCAGACCTGGTGCCGTTCAGCGATTTGACGGACAGTGAAAAAGAATACGACCGTAAGATGGCATGCGGAGTCCTGAAACTCGTCAAAGCACTTGGCTATAAGATTGTAAAAGAAGAATAATACGTCATTTTAACTCTTTTTTAAGAAAAAATCCCGAGGTCTTGTTAGATTTCGGGATTTTCGTGTACTAGATATAACGAAAGTATTAATTTAAAACAGTCAAACTATGCAGAACAACATTCAATTCCTCCTTGCCAACAACGAAAGTCTTCAACACTATCTCAGCCAGGTCAAGGCCACAGAACCACTCACCCTTGCAGAAGAGCAGGCTCTTGGACGTCGCATCATGGCAGGCGACCGCAAGGCATTGCATCTGTTAGTAGAAGCCAATCTCCGCTTCGTCCTCAAGTGCATCAACGACATGAACATCTACGTCGATGTTCCCGTCGAAGAACTTATCGCTGCCGGCAACGAGGGACTCACTATTGCCGCAAAGCGCTACGACCCAAGCTATCCCAACAAGTTCTGCTCCTATGCTGTACACCACATCCAGAAAGCCATCAACGATGCCGTCAAGACCTGGATCTGTGCAGTTGCCATGCCCGACTTGCAGCAAGAGCTTTACCGCTGCGTGTCACTCGAGAACACATTTGACAAAGAGGATGAGGACAATGGTCTTTTGAACCTTATCAGCACCATACCCGCAGCTTCCATGCCCGCAGAGATAGTCTGGCAGACGAAGGAAGCCAAAGAGCACTTACACGCCATGCTGAGCCAATGGCTCTATCCTGGTGAAGTTCAGCTGCTGATGGGCTTCGGGCAGATGACCTATGACGGGTACAACATGGCCGAGATAGC
>JAFLUV010000218.1 GCA_022508635.1 Prevotellaceae bacterium | reverse complement strand
TACATCGGTTTGCTATGCGTAATGGCAGGCATCGCCGTTTTGAGGTTGAACTAATAACTACTGTATCATCGAGACATCTACCTTGTAATATGAGGGGGCTTTGTCGTTTCTTTGGAGGAACATGACCATATAGATGGGAGCATAGACCAACCGGCCATCAATCCGTAGGTTGTCGTTATTGAACACGATGGCCTCTGGTAAGGCGTATTCCCCGCAGTCCATGATGTTGGAAAGGGCACGGTGCGTCTCATAGTCCTTGCCCGATTTTACCTCTATCGGGATAACCTTGTCGCCCAAAGAGATGACGAAGTCTAATTCTCCGCGTTTCTTGTTGTTATAATAGTATGGCTCTATGCTGTGCGCCACCAGTTCCTGTGCCACGGCATTCTCATATATGGAGCCGTGGTTGATGCCTTTGTCGCCCTTGATGATTCGCAACTGAATGCCTTCCGCATACTGTGCGGCAAGCAAGCCGACGTCGTTCTGGAAAAGTTTGAAAAGGTTTCTTGAGCGGCTCAGCAACAATGGTATCTTTGGCTCTTCGACGCAATAGACGGGCAGAGCCACCCCTGCGTTCTTCAACCAGAGAAAACTGTTCTGATAGCGCTCGAACTTGGCATTCTCATTCAGCCGCTTCAGAATAAAGCGTTTGTTCTTTGCGTTGAGCTCGGGAGGTATCAGATTGAATATTTCTTCTATGGAGAGTTTGTTCTTTGGGTCGTATTGGGCTATGTCACGCTTGTATAGGCGGATGATGTCCTGCTGTACGGTCATGACTTCCTGGAGGTTGTTGCGCTCAATATACTTGCTGACTGCTGCCGGCATGCCGCCGACAACGAGGTACAAGCGGAATAGTTCCAACATCTTGGTATGCACGAACTCATCGACAGGGGTACGATTCTCCCATGCCTTGCGCAAGGCATTTATCACATTGTCACTAATGCCAATGCAGGAAATGAACTCCTCGAAATCAAGCGGATACATCTCCTTGACACCCATATACCCGACAGGCTCTGAGCGCAGGTCTTTCAATTCCACGCCCAGCAGCGAGCCGCTAAGGATGTAGCGGTAGGAACCCTCGTCCACCAAGAACTTGATGGCGGTCACAAGTTCAGGGCATTTCTGCACCTCGTCAAAAAAGATAAGCGTTTCCCCTTTTACCAATGGGGTAGAGGTCATCATGGACAGGCGGAGCAATATGTCTTCACTGTTCTTTGCGCTTTGGAAGACTGAGACCGCCTCCGGGTTATCGACGAAGTTAATCTCCACGAAGTTTTTGAAGGACTTGCCAAACTGGCGAATGGAGAAAGTCTTGCCCGTCTGCCGTGCCCCCGTGATGAGCAAAGCGTTCCGATGGGTGTTGTAATACTCCCTTATGTAGCTGTCAATCTTCCTTTTAAGCATCTTATTTCCGCTTTTCCGATGCAAAAATAATGCGAAATTTCCACTTTTCCAAGGAAATTTTGAACTTTTTTGCCACTTTTCCAAGGTAAAAGGGGCACAAAACTGCCGCTTTTCCAAGATTCTTCAGTAAAACTGCAAAATAAATCAGTAAAAGGTATAACGGTTATTGGGCGGAA
>JAFLUV010000217.1 GCA_022508635.1 Prevotellaceae bacterium | reverse complement strand
GTAAAATCACATTATATAGTACTGTTATAGAGGTGTTTGAACATAACATAAAACAATATCTTGTCCTGATTTCTTGCGTCAGGAGAAAGAAAATGAGTTTTCCTTTTTGCAGTTCACCTGCTTTTTTGTACCTTTGCGGTATAAATGGTTCTAAAACGTAAGACACATGTTTAGCAAAGAAGATATCCAGCAGATTCAGCAAAAAGGGATCAGCGAGGCACAAATTGAAGCACAGTTGGAAAGTTTCCGCAGGGGATTCGACTATCTTAAGCTTCGTGGAGCAGCCGCCGTAGGCAACGGCATTGTTGCCCCGACAGAAGAGGAGGCGGAGGCTTATGTACAGGCATGGAACGACTACAAGGCAGAGGGACACACTATTACGAAGTTCGTGCCTGCCAGTGGAGCTGCCAGCCGCATGTTCAAGAATATGTTTGAGTTTCTCGATGCCGACTACAGTATTCCTATGACCGATTTTGAAAAGACCTTCTTTGCCAACATCCACGACTTTGCTTTCTTCGATGCACTAAACGATGCCTGCTTCTTGAACGAAGGCAAGGGCGTTGATGCCCTCATCGAAGTGGGGGACTACAAAGCTATTGTCAGCAATATGCTTGGCGAAGACGGTTTGAACTATGGACAGTTGCCAAAAGGCTTGCTACAATTCCATCTCTATGACGATTGTGCCAAGACACCCGTAGAAGAGCACCTCACTGAAGCCGCCCTTTATGCCAGCAGTAGGGGAGAGGCGGAAGTGCACTTCACCGTGAGCAGCGAACACCGTGAACTCTTCCAAGAGCTTATCGAGCGTGCCGTGCCAGAAATTGAGCAAAAGTACAGTATAGCCTGCAAAGTAAGCCTGAGCGAGCAGAAGCCCAGCACCGACACCATTGCCGTAAACATGGATAATACACCTTTCCGCACCGTTGATGGCAAGTTGCTGTTCCGTCCGGGCGGTCATGGTGCGCTTATTGAGAACCTTGATGATCTTGCGAGTGACATCATCTTCATCAAAAATATAGATAATGTGGTGCCTGACTGCATGAAGGCTGACACCGTCCTCTGGAAGCAGATAATTGCAGGCATCCTGGTGGAGGTACAGAAGAAGGTGTTTGCTTACCTGCATTTACTCGATAGCGGTAAATACAGTCACGCCGACCTTGAGGATATAATCCGTTTCGTGCGTCATACACTTGGCTGCGACATGCCTGGACTGAAGGATATGGAAGATGCAGACCTGACAATTTTCCTTCGCAAGAAGCTCAATCGTCCTATTCGCGTCTGTGGCGTGGTAAAGAACGTTGGCGAGCCTGGCGGCGGTCCCTTCCTTGCATATAATCCGGACGGAAGCATTTCGTTGCAAATTCTTGAAAGCAGTCAGATAGACAAGGAGAACGAGGCATATATGAAGATGTTCACCGGCGGCACGCATTTTAATCCTGTTGACCTTGTCTGCGCCGTCCGCAACTATAGGGGCGAGAAATTTCATCTGACCGACTACGTTGACCCTGCCACCGGCTTCATCTCGTACAAGAGCAAAGATGGCAAGGAACTGAAAGCTCTGGAACTGCCAGGCCTATGGAATGGTGCCATGAGCGACTGGAGCACCATAATGGTCGAG
>JAFLUV010000216.1 GCA_022508635.1 Prevotellaceae bacterium | reverse complement strand
AAAACACCAGGAGCTCTGCCTCCACATTGTCCCACCATGAATGATGGGCGTCAAACGAAGAATTAAGTTTAGCTTCCGGAGTCATGAAAGGCTCGGCAGCCTGGAGCGAGTCGGTCATCTCAGCCAGACCTTCAGCATAATCAAGGCCGTCATCTTTAGGTGCTGCATCCTGAGCAGCGGCCACCGGCGATGTTCCCTTAAATGTGTGAGATCCGAAAATCTGGACACAGCCACTGTCGTTGCAGGCCTGTCCCTTTATCTCCAGGTCGACAGTGAAATTCTTGTCGGTGGGGATAATTTTCTGGGTAAAAGTCACAGACCCCTCATAAAAATGCTGGTCAACTTCAAAAATGTCGTCAAATTCAGTGATATACTGTTTATTGGCAACAGCAGTCCCGTCGAGTTTACATCCCTTCAGGTCAAAATAAAATTCCAGAGGATTAGATCCGCCGGCAGGATTATCAACAGAATACATGTGATAACCCGGTGCAATAGTGGCTGTGGCCTCTATTGCGGGTGTGGCAGTGTTGTCGCCCACGAGCTTATAGCTCCATGTCACGGCATCGGCTGCAAACCCCGTTAGAAAACAAATAAGGAAAGAGAATGTTAAAAAAGTCTTTTTCATGATACTTGTTAGTCTATTTCTTTCTCATCATGAAGATAAGAAGCTTTTAAAATAAGAATCATTCTTGAGGAGAGTCTTGACCACCTTCGCCTTCAGCCGAACCCATGACATCGGCGAGAGCAGCTTGTTCCACAGCTCTTGACTGAGTCTGGAAAACATAGACCACCACCTGGCAATTATCAGCAACCCAAGATTCATCGAGAGTGATGGAAGCAGAGCCCTCCACTACATTTCCATTGGCTTGCGGACTTGGAAGCTGCTGGCCCCAGTCGCCGTTCAAAGAAGCGCGAAGCACATGATTGTGAACATAATCTGAAAGTATCGTACCTCCATCAGTCTGGAAACCTATGATATTGTTTTCCATAATCCAAACCATGACACTCATCTGCATGTCGATGTCGTTGGTGAAACCAATTGAATAGTTTACTGTCAAACCGCGTGAACTCTCATCATACTGGCAAGCGGCATCTATGGTCATGTTGGCCTCTTGAGAAAGCATTGCAGTGGCTTCTGAATACCAGCTTGTGTAGGCAGTGGAAGATGTTGTTCCATTAAACACGGCACAAGGGAAACCGTCAGGTTTATAGAAATCATACATCACCTGTGCCTCCTCACAGCGGAAATCCTGACCGCGGATAGGCTGGGTATTTGGTCCTCCACCTTCCGGATGCATACCGACTGCTATGACCATTCCCGGATATTCCTCTTGAATCTGATGAATTGCAGCCGCTCCTTGCGGACAGTTGACACATCTGTTGCCGGTAAATTCCTGAATCAGCAAAGTCTTTGCAACACTATGAGGGGGGAGCACCGGTTTTTCCACCGGGATATACCTGTCGTTAATGTCAATGTTGTCGCATGATGCAAACGCCAGGCAAGATGCCACGGGCAACAACAATAGATAATTAAATTTTATTTTCATATCAATCTTTTTCTTTAGGATATTTTTCAGATTAGAACGTATAATTGTATGTTACTTTGAAACCTTCTGTTTCAGGCACCCATTTACAAACACCTCCCGAGCAGTTGTAGC
>JAFLUV010000215.1 GCA_022508635.1 Prevotellaceae bacterium | reverse complement strand
TTTTTCCAATGCTTCCTTGATGCGTTCAATGCCGCTGAAGCCAGATTGGGAATAGACTTTCTGGCCATTGGGAGCGTAGACGGCATAGGCTGGTATGCCCGAAGTCCCGTACTGTTTCATGATGCCGCGCTCCTGCTCGGCGGTCAGGAAGTAATGCTCTCCGGGAATGTCGGCGATGTACTTTTTCCATTTGTCGTATGACGACGTGGGCGAAACGATGTACACATACACGATGCCCTTGTCCTTGAGTTCTTCCTTGAGGGGCTTCATCTTCTCATGGCCCACCTTACAGGGGGCACACCACGTTGCCCAGATGTCGACAAGCACGGTCTTGCCCTTGTACTTGTCGAGGATGGTTTGCAGGATGGAGTCGGGTGCAACCTCCGTCATGTCGAGGTAGTGGACGTTGGAGGCAAGCCCTTCTTTCTGGGCGGCAGTGGTCTGCCGATATTCGGCCGCATATTTGTCATACAATGCGGAAAGCGTCGGGTCGGCAATGCGTGGCTTTTCCACCGTCTTGCCGTTGAGCACCTGGGGCAGATAGTGGCAGTAGCGGGCGAGGTCGGCGTTGTAGCCCTCCGCATCGGTCTGCACATAATCTCTGCTGGCCTGCACGAAATCATCGGTAAATGCGACGTCTTTCAGCGCAGGGAGCGTCGGTTGCAGGCCGTTTCCCAATGCTATGTCAATCATGGCCTGGGTCCACTCCTTGTCAAACTTGGCAAAATAGCCTTTACGCCCCACGAACTTGCTGTTGGTGTAGGTATCGTCGTGCAGCATATCAACCAGCAAAGTCACCTCCTTGCCCGGGGCAAGATACACAAACTCATAGGAACTCCAGAGCTGGTTGTCGATAACGGCAGATACAATCTGTGGAAGGCCTATCGGAAAGCTGATGCTGCCTTCTCCGTCGTCGTTCAATTGTAGTTCCAGCACCGCAGGCGTTGCCGGATTCTTCAAGTCTACATACTGGACTTGTATCATCGGGCGCATTCCCTTCCGATAGTTGACGGCCTTGAAGTGAATCGTCGCAGGCTCGTCGCCGTATTTCAGCTCTGCCCACTGGTCTTCCTCCGCATAGTCGGCCTGATATTCGGCAGGCACGGGTGCGGCAGGCATGGTGTAGTCTTTGTCGTGGATGCCGAACACCCTGTAGTCGTTGTCCGTCATGCCATCTATGAAGTCAAACTCCTTGGTGTCCATCGGCAGCGGCTTGAAGTAGAGGATGAAGTCTTTCTGGGCAGTCTCATCCATGACGACCCTGCTGTCCAGTTCGATGCTGTCGCTCCCGATGATGTCATACTGCCGACCGTCAGCTTGCAGCTGGCTTCCTTTCGAAATCCAGAAATGATAGCCCGGCAGCAGCCTCATGTTGACGAACAAGGCTGTCCGCTCCTTCGTCAGCTCCACTTTCTGGATGGCAAAATACGGAACGTCAGAGTAACCTATCGCCGGCTTTTCCCACACGATAGTTTTCTCTTTTGCCTGTCCTGTCAGTGCGACGAGGGTGAGCAGTGCGGTGATGATTACTTTTTTCATTTCTTATTCTTTGGTTGTTTGTTCAGACGATAGATGGCATGGAACAGACCGTATGACGGAATGACGTTGTAAAAGGTTTCGGTGCGGCCTTGTGCATTGATGGTGCGGCGCACGTTGGAGAGGTTACCGAGCA
>JAFLUV010000214.1 GCA_022508635.1 Prevotellaceae bacterium | reverse complement strand
GAAAACTTGATGAATTCAAGAATTCAGATGTAGTAAAAGGTCTGAAAGAAAAGGCGCTTGCTTTCCTAAAGGAAAAATTCCCTATGGCAAGTAACATTGAAAATATAGTGCCGTTGAATATAGAAGAGGCAGACGGTAAGGATTATCCTAAACTGGATATGTCTGAGATTACCAGTCTTCTGAAAAACGCTGTCACTCAGATCGGAGTAGAGAAATTCACAGATAAACTTAACCTTAACGCACCTTTCGATAAGTTATAAGACCTTTGATGCACAGGTATAACTTTCTGGTAATTGGAGGTGGCATTGCGGGGATGAGTTTCGCCCTGAAAGCTGCCTCCAAAGGTAGTGTTGCGCTCATATGCAAGACTACTCTTGATGAAGCCAACACCTTCTTTGCCCAGGGAGGTGTGGCAAGTGTAACAAACTTGGAAGTGGATGACTTCGATAAGCATATCCACGACACAATGGTGGCGGGAGACTGGCTATCAGATCCGGATGCAGTGAAAAAAGTCGTCACAAATGCCCCTGAGCAGATAAAAGAACTGATAGGGTGGGGCGTTGATTTCGACAAGAAGGAGGATGGAAGTTTCGACCTTCATCGAGAAGGAGGACACTCTGAATTCCGAATACTGCACCATGCCGACAACACAGGAGCTGAAATCCAGGAGAGCCTGGTTAAAAAAGTTAAGGAGCATCCTAATATCCATATCTTTGAAAACCATATCGCTCTCGAAATAATTACCCAGCACCATTTGGGCAAGATAGTGACACGACGCACTCCTGACATTACCTGCTACGGTGCCTATGTGCTTGATGAAGCTTCAGGCAAGGTTGAGAAATTCCTTGCTAAAATCACTGTAATGGCAACAGGGGGAGTGGGCGCTGTGTACACCACCACCACGAATCCTTTGATCGCCACTGGTGATGGTATAGCAATGGTCTACCGTGCGAAAGGCACGGTGAAGGATATGGAGTTCATACAGTTCCATCCCACTGCATTATATCACCCCGGCGACCGCCCATCGTTCCTCATTACAGAGGCGATGAGAGGTTATGGAGCGGTATTAAAAGACCATGAGGGAAAGGAATTCATGCATAAATATGACCCGCGTCTTTCCCTGGCTCCCCGTGACATTGTGGCACGGGCTATTGACTCGGAAATGAAGCAGGCAGGCACAGATCATGTCTATCTTGACGTTACCCATAAAGATCCCGAAGAAACCAAGAAACATTTCCCTAACATTTATGAGAAATGTCTTTCACTTGGCATTGACATCACCAAAGATATGATTCCCGTTGCCCCGGCAGCCCATTATCTTTGTGGCGGAATAAAAGTAGACCTTAACGGAGAATCATCCATAAAGAGGCTTTATGCTATCGGAGAATGCAGCTGCACAGGTCTGCACGGGGGAAACAGGCTTGCAAGCAATTCCTTGATAGAAGCTGTGGTCTATGCGGATGCGGCTGCCAAGCATGCCAAAGAGGTGATTGACGGATATGATTTCCGTGAGGATGTGCCGGATTGGAATGACGAGGGCACTGTTCATCCTGAAGAAATGGTGCTCATCACTCAATCCGAGAAGGAAGTCAACCAGATAATGGGATACTATGTCGGCATAGTAAGAAGCGATCTTCGTCTTGACCGGGCGTGGAACCGTCTTGACATCCTGTATGAAGAAACAGA
>JAFLUV010000213.1 GCA_022508635.1 Prevotellaceae bacterium | reverse complement strand
GCTTCGACCAACAAGGAACATTGGGAGGACGAAATAATAAGGATAGAGCAGGCCGGAGGAAGGACGAAGGGTACGTTTTGGGTAACAAGCGATGAGTTCGTATCTGCTCGCGAAGGCTATCTGCCAGGCTTCACGGTGCTTGATATGCAGTGTCTTACGATATGCGGCGACAGTATATCCTTTCTCCTCGACTCGCACGGGTGCCTGTTCTTCAGCGCTCCCGTGGACGTCTCCATAACATCAGACAAAGAGGCTGAGGAGAAGGGCTACCATGAGTGGCTGCAGGAGCCAAGGATGTTTGCCGACTCTATCCGCTACGTGGGGACTATCCGTGGAGACACGCTGTTCCTTGACTTCCTTGACCTGACGAAGACCTGGTGGAGGAATCGCAAGTTCGTAAGGATAGATGAGGAGCGCATGAAGCGCATCGACCGCAGGATGGACGCGGAATTAGAGATGCAGAACAGGCGGGAATACTGGAAATGAATGGAAGTACGGGGACAGACAGAGGATAAGAAAAGGGCATCTCTCCCGTCATTGCATCAAAAAAGCTACGGAAATCATCCGCCATAAAGAAAAATTCATTAATTTTGTCCCCGCTAAACACAGCAGGGATTGCCGCATGCGACGATAGCCAGCCCCTGGTCAGGCCACGACATTTCCCTGCTAATCACCGGACTCTCAAAGAACTATATATCCACTAAACTCACACGTTAAGCTAATACAAGCATGAAACACAGCGAAAAGAACACGGCAGCGCTCATCGTGGCGCTCGGCATCGTCATCATGGGATTTGCACTGAGAAGCGGCATCGTCGCATTCAAGGAAATGGACAGGAGCGTCAGCGTAAAAGGCCTGTCCGAACGGGAAGTTATGGCAGACAAAGTAACCTGGCCGCTCATATACAAGGAGCTTGGCAACGACCCGGCCGAGATGTACAACTCGCTCGAAAGGAAGAACGGCCTGGTAGTCTCCTTCCTCAAGACGGCAGGCATAAAGGAAGACGACATCAACGTCAACCCTCCCTTCATCAAGGACAGGCAGGCAGACTACTACGGCAACGAGATAATGAAGTTCCGCTACATAGCCACCAGCGTCATCACCGTCACCTCGTCCGAAGTCGACAAAGTGCGCTCGCTCATGCGCAGACAGTCGGAGCTCATGAAGCAGGACATCGCCCTGGTCACCGAAGAATACGGCAGCAACAGCATCGTCTACGAGTTCACCGGACTGAACAGCGTCAAACCCGAAATGGTGGAAGAGGCAACGAAGAACGCCCGCATCACGGCACAGAAGTTTGCCGACGACTCAGGCAGCTCCCTCGGCGAGATAAGAACCGCCCAGCAAGGACAGTTCTCCATCGAGAACCGCGATGCCAACACACCTTACATTAAGAAGCTGAGAGTAGTCAACACCATCGTCTACTCCCTGAAATAGCTTTTCCAGAAACAAGCCCCGGGATGCCGACGATTATGCCGGCAAAACAATTTTGGCACCAGGAAAACTTCCAGCTCTCTGGCGTTAAAGGTTGCTGGATTGGTTGCTGGATTCAAACCTTATCGCGGCTCCGTCGTCAGTACGAAGTCCACCAAATTAAAGCGGACTTTGCCGAAAAGCATAAGGCTGCTTAGACCGAGGTTGTTATTTGCACCCTTTGCCGATGCCGATTTCCTGCCGCTCGTTCTTGCTACATCCACGACGGGCACGAC
>JAFLUV010000212.1 GCA_022508635.1 Prevotellaceae bacterium | reverse complement strand
GTCTTGTCACCCTGCACGATATCCCCTGCTTTTTTCGAGACTGCTATCAGATGGTTGTCCTCGTAGAGTACGGTCATCACATGTTCATGCCACCGTCCACCTGAATCACCTGGCCGCTGACATAGCTGCTCATGTCACTGGCAAGGAAGGTAGCCACGTTGGCAATGTCCTCCACCTGCCCGCCGCGGCGCAAAGGTATCTTCTTCTTCCATTCCTCACGTATCTCGTCGCTGAGCTGGGCAGTCATGGCCGTTTCGATGAAGCCCGGAGCAATGGCGTTAGCACGGATGCCCTTCGGACCCATCTCCTGAGCGACGCTCTTGGCAAGAGCTATCATTCCCGCCTTCGAAGCGGCATAGTTTGCCTGACCGGCATTGCCGTGTACGCCGACCACGCTCGCCATGTTGATGATGCTGCCGCCACGCTGCCGCATCATGACGGGCACGCAGGCATGCGTGAAGTTAAAAGTACTCTTCAGGTTGACGTTGATGACGGCATCCCACTGCTGCTCGGTCATGCGAAGCATGAGTCCGTCCTTCGTGATGCCAGCATTATTGACGAGGATGTCAATAGAGCCGAAGTCTTCCTTAATCTTCTTCACCACCTCCTCGGCAGCGGCGAAGTCGGCAGCATTGCCGGCATAAGCCTTGCATATAACGCCGATAGCCTCTATCTCCTGACGTGTAGCTTCCAGACCGGCGGCCATCTCATCGTTGAGCACCAGGTCGGTGAATGCTATGTTTGCGCCTTCCGAGGCGAACTTGAGGGCTATGGCTTTGCCGATACCCCTTGCTGCACCCGTAATGAGTGCGGTTTTTCCTTCAAGTAATTTCATATTGTTTGTTATGATTTGATGGATTGCTATTTTTCTATTGCCAAGCCTTTATTCCGGAGATCTTTCCCTTGCAGGGAAGTTACAGGTATTGGCTCAGCTGTTTGTCCTGACTGCTCAGCGCCTTGTGGATAAGCTTCTGCACGATACCCCGGCTCATGCCCTGCGGCATACCGTCTGCCAAACGTCCATATATATAAGGTATCTCAAGCCCCTTGACGCAATAGTGCAGAATGTCCGAACAGAGCGGAATACTGTCTATCTCGAAGCGCCCTTGCTGCACTCCTTCTGCCATAATAGTGGCAAAGATGCGTTGTTCTACGCGATCGAAGTTCTTGCGCACCTTCTCCACCATGATGATGTTGCGAAAGAAGTCGGCACGCAGGTTGCCATTGCGCTGCACCGCCTCCTTAATCATGTTGAGATGCGTATAAATAATTTCTACCAACTTGTCCTCCGGCTCCATCGGTTGCATCGCCACCTCATTCATTTTCTCGCCCATACGCTCCAGCTCGCTCTCAATGACAGCCCAGTAAATCTCCTTCTTGTTCTTGAAGTAGGTATAGAGCGTGCGACGACCCTTGCCTGATGCCTGAGCAATATCGTTCATCGTGGTATTCTCCAGCCCGTTTTTGGCGAATAACTGGCGCGCCACGTCCACAAGTTTGATTCTCGTCTTTACTACTGCCATATCGATGGCAAAGTTAGCACATTTCTTTTGATTTGTGCAATTTCTATGTGTTAAAAATGCACAGACATAGCGTTTTTGTGCCAAAAGGTTCTAAAGTTTGTCCTAAATTTGATATTTTTCGCTTTACACTTTGGTTTTTGAATAAATTGTTATACCTTTGCAGCTGCAAACAAGAACATCGCGGGGTGGAGCAGTTGGTAGCTCGCCAGGCTCATAACCTGGAGGTCGT
>JAFLUV010000211.1 GCA_022508635.1 Prevotellaceae bacterium | reverse complement strand
TCAGTCGGTTAGAGCGTCAGATTGTGGTTCTGAATGTCGTGGGTTCGAGTCCCACTAGTCACCCGCAAAGAAACTTCCCCAGACTTAGGGGAAGTTTCTTTGTTTCTCCTGCTCTACAGCAGCGGCAACGCTTCGGAGACATTTAGGCAAGAAGCACATCATCCGCTGCCCATGGTCGTTAAAAATAGTGAAACGATTTGGCAGTCATGGGATTTTTTAGTATCTTTGCAGCCGAAATAGCATAAAAATGCCTTCTCTATCCCCGAGCAGGGCATGACATCAAGAATACGAACACGGAAAAATGGAGAGAACCTTGGTGCTGCTCAAGCCGAGCACTGTAATGAGAGGTCTGATAGGTGAAGTAATTTCCCGTTTCGAAAAGAAGGGGCTGCGAATCATTGGCATGAAAATGCTGCAACTTGACGACCAGCTGCTCAACGAGCATTACGCCCACCTCGTCGGCAAGCCTTTCTTCCCCGCACTCAAGGCTTCCATGATGCGAACACCAGTCATCGCCATGTGTCTTGAAGGCGCAGATGCCATTGAGGTCGTACGCTTCATCACCGGCTACACCAACGGGCGCAAGGCAGACCCTGGCACCATCCGCGGCGACTACTGCATGAGTAACCAGCAGAACATCGTCCACGCATCCGACTCGCCCACATCGGCAGCCATTGAGCTCCAACGCTTCTTTAAGTCCGAGGAACTCTTCGACATGGGCAACTTGAACATGGATCGTCTCTACGCCGTGGACGAGGCATGAACTAACACAACTGATACCGAACTAACAAACATCTCGAATGAAAAAGATACTTACGATAGCCCTGCTCTTTGCATCAGCCAATGGAATGACTTTTGCACAAGATCAGCTGGCAAGCATTGCACCCATTGATCGCAAGATGCGTGCTGCTGACAGCATCTCGCTGATACGATTGACCGATCAAGAATCACTCTACGACCTGGAGTTCCCCGCAGCCGCACTCTATCCCACGTGGAATAATGAGTATGTGCGCGGTTATAACGTGACGCTCCCCTCTGAATACAAGATTGACCTCCGTCAGTTCCACATGCCATGCGACAGCCGCAAGGTCACCAGCCACTACGGCTACAGACGCTCCTTCCGCCGTCTGCACTACGGTACGGATATTAAGGTCTTCGTCGGCGATACCATACGTGCAGCCTTCTCAGGCAAGATACGCGTTGTACAATTCGAGCGTAAAGGCTATGGCAACTACGTCATCATACGCCATCCCAACGGTCTGGAGACCGTTTACGGTCACATGAGCAAACATCTTGTCAAACCCGACCAGATAGTACGTCGTGGCGAGCCTATCGGCTTAGGCGGCAACACTGGACGCTCCACAGGTTCGCACCTCCATTTCGAGACACGTTTCCTTGGGCAGTTCATCGACCCGGAGAAACTCTTCGATTTCGAGGCACAAGACGTGAAAGGCGACTTCTACCTCTACTGCTCCAACGGTCGTAGCACGATGCTGGCAAGCAACGACATCGTAGGTGGTGAAGAGGAGATGGACGAAGAGACAGCCCAAGCACTCATGGAAAAGGAAGCAGAGAGCGAAGCATACCAGCAAAAGCGAATACAGGAGATGAAAGCCAAGCCGCGTACCTCCGTACACAAAGTTAAGTCTGGCGACACGCTCTCCTCTATCGCGCACAAGTATGGCACTACCGTCGACCGTCTCTGTCGGCTCAACAATATCAAGAGCACCAGCATCCTGCGCCTGGGACAAATCATACGCTATAGCTGAGTCAAGGCTTTCGGATTGTGC
>JAFLUV010000210.1 GCA_022508635.1 Prevotellaceae bacterium | reverse complement strand
GCCATATAACAGACTATGACAAGCCGTCTATTTCGCCCTCGGTTGTGAGATTGATGCGTTCTGCCTGCGGACTCTTGGGTAGTCCCGGCATTCTCATGATATCGCCGGCAATAAGAACAAGCATCTCGGCACCACAGTTAATAACGATGTCGCGGATATTGATTTTGAAGTCTGATGGCACGCCAAAAGCCTTCGCATCTGCAGAAAAAGAATACTGTGTCTTAGCGATGCAGACGGGATAATGGCTGATACCCATCTCATTTATTTTGTCAATCATTTTTCGTGCAGCAGGACTGAATGTAACTCCGTCTGCACCATATACTTTCATTGCTACGGCTTCGGCTTTTTCCTCTACAGTAACATTGTCAGGATAAGCAAATTGCAAGGGTTTACTGGGCTTCTGCTCTATCGTATCTATGACAAGTCGTGCCAAATCCTCTGCGCCAGAACCGCCTTCGTTGAAAGCATTGTTGACGGCAAAGCCTACGCCGAGTGCTTCACAATGCTGACGGCAGAGTTCTATCTCTTCGTCGATATCTGCAGCAAAACGATTGAAACATACCACAACACTTTGACCAAAACCCTCAAGGTTGCAAATATGGCGGTCAAGATTCTTCAAACCTTCGAGAAGCCCGTCCTGATTTGGCTTCTTTATCTCTGCCTCAGGTATACCGCCATGAAGCTTCAGGCCTTGTGTGGAAGCCACAAGCACAGTGAGAGCAGGTTGTAATCCGCTCTTGCGACACTTGATGTCAAAGAACTTTTCTGCACCGAGGTCAGCACCGAAGCCTGCTTCAGTGATGACATAATCGCCATAGGTCAAGGCAAGTCGAGTTGCTAAGGCACTATTGCAACCGTGTGCAATGTTGGCAAATGGACCGCCATGCACGAACGCCGGTGTCTGTTCTGTTGTCTGTACGAGGTTGGGATGTAGTGCATCTTTCAGCAAGACACAGATGGCACCTGCAACTCCCAGATCTTTCACTCGGAACGGCTTACCCTCGATTGTTGTGCCTAACAGGATGTTTTCAATGCGTCGGCGTAGATCCGCTACGTCCTTTGCTAAGCAGAGTATTGCCATAATCTCGCTTGCAGGTGTGATGTCGAAGCCACTTTCCATCGTTACGCCGTTGGTCTTAGCTCCAAGTCCTGTCACGATGTATCGGAGATTGCGATCGTTGACATCCAAGACACGCTTCCATAATACTTCCTTCATAGCAAAGCCTTCGTCACGATGCTGATAGATATAGTTATCCAGCAAAGCAGCTATCATATTGTGAGCAGTGGTGACAGCATGGAAATCTCCCGTGAAGTGAAGGTTTATTTTATCCATCGGAAGTACCTGTGCATAACCGCCTCCAGCTGCCCCACCCTTCATGCCAAAGCAAGGACCGAGCGAGGGTTCACGCAGTGCAACGACGGCTTTCTTACCGATGCGGTTCATACCGAGGGCAAGGCCTACGCTGACCGTCGTCTTGCCAATGCCAGCCTTCGTTGGGGTGATAGCCGTAACGAGGATGAGCTTGTGCTGCTTAGCCTTTTCGTCGTCAATAAGTGTCTCTGGGATTTTGGCAGCATAGCGTCCATAAGGTTCTAACACATTGGCAGGAATGCCAAGTTTCTCTGCTATTTCATTGATGGGAAGCAATGGTGTCTCGCGTGCTATCTGAATGTCGGATTTCATCTTTGTTTTATCATTTAGTTATTAAGGCCTATCCATAGAAATATAGTTAGAGGAGAGCAGATTGATGCTGTGGACGTAACAAGTCGTTAACCGTCTTGACAGGGTTGAAAGTAGTAA